>NZ_BCVS01000028.1:0-23803 GCF_001591865.1 Lacticaseibacillus pantheris DSM 15945 = JCM 12539 = NBRC 106106 | reverse complement strand
AAAGGTACCGGGAGCGCGTCGTAGCATTCACAGCAATCTGATCGGCCCGTTTTTGGCCTTTTGGTTGGGGTGCCTTATGTGGCGTCTTCTGGCCTGCTCCGCTCGTTTCAATAAGCAAAGGTACCGGGGAACTTCGGAGCATTTCCAACACTGCCAGTCACGTCTTGTGGATGCACGCTCATCTGCACCTTTGCCTCCTAATTCGCGTCCAGCGTAGTCCAACAGTAAATTTGTCCGTCACATTCGTGCCTTTCTGCTACAATGATAGTGTAATTGCTTTCTAATACATAATTAATGTCTGGTGGAGGCCTAAAAATGGCAAAAATTAATGAACTACGAGCAGTAATGGGGAAGCAGGAAATCGCCGCCATCGTACTAACTGATCCGGTGAACGTTTCGTACGTGAGCGATTTTAGCGGTGATGAGAGTGCCCTGCTGGTTACGCCGAAGCAGGCATACTTAGTGACGGATTCCCGGTTTATTGAGGTGGCTCAGCATGAAGTGACTGCGGCCAAAGTCGTGGAGCACCACAACGGGTTGCTGGCCGCTGTCGGCGCGTTGGCTGATCAGGACGGGGTGACTGCTCTCGGGTTTGAGTCCGAGTACATGACGTTCGCGGACTATCAGGTGTTGGCTAAAGCCACAGACGCGCAACTGGTTGGCACCAGGCACGTGGTAGCAACGTTACGCGAGGTGAAGTCCGCCGCGGAGGTGGCATTAATTCAGAAAGCGGTCGATATCGCCGAAGATGGCTACCGACACGTTCTGGACACGATTCGTCCGGGGATGACGGAACGGGCCGTTGCTAACGACCTCGACTTTTATATGCGTGGTCTGGGGGCATCGGGCGTGTCGTTCGATACCATCGTCGCATCCGGGTACCGGTCAGCGTTACCGCACGGCTTTGCTGATGACAAAGTCATTGAGGAGGGTGACGTGGTGACGCTAGATTGGGGCTGTACGTATCACGGCTACATGTCCGACCTGACCCGCACCTTTGCGGTGGGTACGCCCGATCCTAAAATGGACTCAGTTTACAAGCTGGTTTATCAAGCTAACCGTGATGTGGCGGCGATGATGCGCCCTGGCGTGTTGGGCAAAGACATTCAGGCGGCCGCACACCAGGCAATCGACGCCGCTGGCTATCAACAATACTTTGGTCATGGCGCGGGCCATGGTGTCGGTCGTGATATTCATGAAGGCCCCGGAGCGTGGGGCGTGTACATGGACACACCAATCGTGGCCGGTAACGTGCTGACTGATGAACCCGGAGTTTATTTACCCGGAATTGGTGGCGTGCGGATTGAGGACGATTTATTGGTGACAGCGGATGGGGTTGAACAGTTATCAGTTACCGCTCCAGCGGAATTACTCCATTTGGCAGTTTAGTAAGGCCAAAACATTTAAAATCGACCTGAAATAGCTGCGATTGTGCGTTGATGATGTTGGGGTCCGCCAGACGAATTAATTAACCCCAAATGAGTTAAATACTGTCCGATTGCTACCGTTGAAGGCGGGATTAACCCGCGTTGATTCTTGCAACGGCGGCCAGTGATTGGTATCATTGGTTGAGAATAATTTGTTGGAGGACCATTCATGATTTCTGTAAACGATTTTAAAAACGGCTTGACGATCGAGGTCGACCACGACTTGTGGCGCATTGTTGAATTTCAGCACGTTAAGCCGGGTAAGGGTAGCGCCTTTGTGCGTTCGACCCTAAAAAACCTGCGTACCGGTGCCGTGCAGGAAAAGACGTTCCGTTCGACCGAAAAGGTTGAGCAGGCGCAGATTGATACCAAGTCGATGCAGTACCTGTACGTTGACGGTGACAGCTACTACTTCATGGACAACGACACATACGAACAGTTGAGTCTGACTGCAGACCAGCTAGGTGACGCTCTGAAGTACCTGAAGGAAAACATGATGGTCAGCATCATCATGCACGGTAGCGAAACACTGGGTATCGATATTCCGAAGACGGTTGATCTGGAAGTTAAGGAAACTGAACCTGGTATTCGTGGTAACACCAGTTCGGGTGGTTCGAAGCCAGCAACTTTGGAGACCGGCCTGGTAGTGCAGGTGCCGTTCTTCATTAACGTTGGTGACGTGCTGACCATTAACACGACGGACGGTACGTACATTTCTCGTGCGTAACGCGTAGAAACGGGAGGTAGGCCAAATGGCTGAAAACACAAATATTGTTTTAGCAAGTCGTCCAGATAGTACCGGTACAATTGAGATTGTTCCAGAGGTACTGGAAGTCATTTTGGGCATCGCCGCGGTGAACGTGGACGGTGTTTACCAGATGCGCGGTTCGCTGGCTTCAAGCATCAATGCGTGGTTCGGTCGGGCCAACCGGGGTAAGGGCGTGAACGTCACCGTGGATGGTGACCAAGTGCACGCCGACGTCTACGTATACCTTAACTACGGTGTGAGTGTACCCAAGGTGGCATTGTCCATCCAGGAAACGCTGCGCGAACAGCTACTGTACATGACCGACCTGGAACTCGCAAAGGTGGACGTGCACGTGGTTGGTGTGGTGCCAGAAAAGGCGCCGGCCGTAGACAAAAAGGATTTATTCAAGGACGACGAGGAAAACGAGACAACAGAGGAAGACGATTGATGTTAACGCGTCACGCAATTCGTGAGGCTGCCTTCAAGACCCTATTTGCGCTGGAGTTAAACCCTGACGCAAACCGGGATTTGACTTACAAGGCGGCTTTGCCAGAAAACGAAGTCGCACCGGAATATTTGTTTGATTTGGTTAACGGTGTGCTGGCCAAACAGGACGAACTGGATGCGGCGATTAAGCCGGAATTACGCTCGGGCTGGACCATGGCCCGTCTATCCAAGCCGGACTTGGTATTACTACGGTTGGGCTTGTATGAAATTAAGTTTGAGGACGACGTACCCGCAAAGGTCGCCGTTAACGAAGTGCTGGAGTTGGCAAAGCAGTACAGTGACGACAGTGCGGTTAAATTCATTAATGGTGTGCTGGGTAACTTTGTACAGCAGTAACGATAACGCCGTGACGCTTAGATCGCCGCAATAGGAGGCTCGAGACGAATATTTTTTGTCCCGAGCCTTTATTACATAGAATGCGAATTCTCTATAGTATGGAGGGATGCAGATGACGACAACTGATACCAGTGAATATTTATCGGTGAGCATGCTTAACCGCTACATTAAGCGGAAGTTTGACTTCGATCCGTATCTCAAGCAGGTATTTGTGGCCGGGGAAGTGTCCAACTTTCGGTTGCGACCGGCGCACCAGTATTTTTCGCTGAAGGATGAACACGCTAAAATTGGCGCGGTCATGTTCAAGTCCGCCTTCCAAAAGCTGAAGTTTAAGTTGGAGGATGGTATGGCCGTCTTGGCCGTGGGGCGGGTTACCGTTTATGAACCCTCCGGTAACTACCAGTTGACGATTGAGCGCTTGGAGCCGGCTGGCCAGGGCGCTTTGGCGTTAGCGTATGCCCAGTTGAACGAACGGTTACGCAAAGAGGGGTTGTACGATATTCACGACCATACCCCACTGGCACGTTACCCCCGCAAAGTGGCGGTGGTGACCAGCCCGAGCGGTGCGGTTATTCACGATATTATTACGACGGTTCGCCGCCGTTATCCACAGCTGGCAATCACCTTGTTTCCTGCCCAGGTACAGGGTGATACTGCCGCGCCTGACATTGTGCGGCAGTTGGAGCGTATCGACCAGTACGGCGGTTTTGATGCCGTTATTATTGGGCGTGGTGGTGGGTCGCTAGAGGATTTGTGGCCGTTTAACGAAGAGGCCGTGGCCCGTGCCATTGTGGCAATGCACATACCGGTTATTTCCTCCGTTGGTCATGAAACCGACGTGACGATTGCTGATTATGCGGCTGATTACCGTGCGGCAACACCGACAGCGGCCGCGGAGTATGTGACCCCGGTTACTGCGGATGAGGCGCATCAAAATATCGTCAAGCTGGCACAGCGGTTAGTGCGGGCACAGGCTGCTCTGCTAGCATCGTTGCGCTACCGGCTGGACCGTGCACGGCAGAGCGTGGTCTTAACGCAACCATCGCGGTTGTACGACGGCCAGATGCAAAAGGTCGACTTGTTACGCTCACGCCTCATGCGGAGCTTTCCGGCGCAGTTGGCACAGTTGCGTAGCCGGTTGGACCTGACCCAAAGCCGACTACAACGGTCGGGATTGTCCGCCCGCATTGCCGGCAATCAGGTAACTATCACTAATTTGGAACGGCGTATGGTGGCCGCTACCAATGCAACTTTGCAAGCTCGACGTCAACGTGTGGGTCAACTAATTGGGTCCCTAGATAGCCTGAGTCCACTACGAACGCTGAGCCGGGGTTACGCGTACGCGACGGACAGTACGGGGCATGTTTTACGCACTGCGGATGAGTACGTTGTTGGTAGCAAAATAAATATTCACGTAGATCGGGGCACGGTGGACGCCACCGTTAACGGTATCCATGTTGAGGAGGAAAACAATGGCTGAAGCAAAAGAACCTAGCTTTGAAGAGCAATTAGCGGAACTCGAACAGATTGTCGGCACGCTGGAAAAGGGTGACGTACCACTGGAAAAGGCCTTGAGCCAGTTTCAGACAGGCGTCGCGTTAGCAAAGCAACTGGATGGTACGCTGAAGGATGCAGAAACCGCAGTGGCCCAAGTGATGACGGATAATGGGGAGCTGAAGGACTTTGAACCAGAGCAAACGGATTAAGGCATTCGCGGACGAACATATTCCGGCGCTCACGGAATTTATGTTGGCTTACGCGCGGCAGGCGCACCAACCGCGCTTGGCGGACGCGATGAGTTACTCGCTCGCGGCTGGGGGGAAGCGACTGCGGCCGTTGCTAGTATACGCAGTTGCGGCCACCATGGGCGCGGACACTACTCAGCTTGACCACGTGGCCGCCGCAATTGAGTACGTCCACACGTACTCGCTCATTCATGATGATTTACCCGCGATGGATGATGCGGATTTACGCCGCGGTCACGCGTCCAATCACGTTCAGTTTGATGAAGCCACCGCGATTTTGGCGGGGGATGCCCTCCTGACGGACGCCTTTGCGTTGGTGAGTGGTGCGCCGCAACCAGCTACAGTGCGTGTGGCTCTGACCTCACAGTTGGCTGTGGGTGCGGGCTCTCGGGGGATGGTTGCCGGTCAAATGATGGACATTGCTGCGACGGGTAGTAGCACACCGCTCACGCGCGGTCAGCTTGTGCGCATGCACGCCCACAAAACGGGGGCGTTGCTCCTGGCCGCCGTACGCATGGGAGCAACGGTAGCGACCGTGAGCGATGCGGATGACGAGGCCCTGGACGACTTTGCAACGGCGTTTGGTCTCGCGTTTCAAATTAGGGATGATATCAATGACGCCACCAAGTCGTCGACTGAGCTGGGCAAGACTGCAGGGCACGACGAGACGGCCGGCAAAAACACTTATGTCAGTTTGTTAGGAATCGATGGTGCAACCAAAGCGCTGGCAAAGCAGATGCGCTCGGCCCACTTGGCCTTGGAGCGTTTATCCGTGCCAGCGCCGTTACTCGAAGATATTGTGGCAATGTTAGGTTAGGTGGATAGTTTGAAGGAACGAGTGGATGTGCTCGCCGTAGCACAAGGATTATTTACGTCGCGTGAGCAGGCCAAACGGGCCATTATGGCCGGTGAAGTTTTCGATCAAAACAACGAGCGCTTAGACAAAGCGGGTACAAAGATTGATGCCGACACGCAACTCCACGCCAAGGGCAAAAAGTTACCTTACGTGAGTCGGGGTGGCTTGAAGTTGGCAAAGGCCCTCAAGGTGTTTGATATTGACGTTCAGGGTACAACCGTCCTCGATATTGGTTCGAGTACGGGTGGGTTCACCGATGTCTGTCTACAAAACGGCGCCAAGCAGGTGTACGCGCTGGATGTGGGCACCAACCAGCTAGTCTGGCAGTTGCGGTCCGACCCGCGCGTGCACGTTATGGAACAAGTCAACTTTCGGTACAGCAAGCCGGAAGATTTTCAGTATGGGGCGGTTGAGTTTGCGGTGACGGACGTCTCGTTTATTTCGTTGCGGCTCATCTTACCACCCTTGCGCCCAATCTTGGTGCCGGGTGGTCACGCTGTGATGCTGATCAAACCGCAATTTGAGGCCGGTCCGCAAAACGTGGGTAAGCACGGGATTGTGCGTGATCGTCAGGTGCACCATGACGTCGTGACCCGGATTGTGGAATTTGCGGCCGACAACGGTTATTCAGTGTTGGGACTAGACTTTTCGCCGATTACTGGTGGCAGTGGGAACATCGAATTCTTGGTGCACTTACGGAACGAAGCGGATGCTAATAACGCCCACATTGATCCGAACGTTGACGTTGACCGGGTGATAGACGCGGCCTATGCGGAGCTACGGTCATAATTCGTCGTCACGCTGTTGTGCAATTTGGGGATGGACCCGCCGATGAATTTCGCTACGTGTTTGGATGCTGGCCAAGGCTAGTTTGGGTTAACGCACAACCTTTTGCACTCTATAAACTGGTATAATATACCTAAACTTTGAATAAATGGGGGACACCGACATGCAGAAGCAAGCACGCCAGGATATCATCAAAACGATATTAAATTCGTACGCGGTTGAAACGCAAGGACAACTGGTTGACTTGCTGGCCGATGTGGGCGTGCAGGTAACGCAGGCGACCGTTTCTCGAGACATCAAGGAAATGCAACTAGTCAAGGTGCCCATCGAGCATGGGCGGTACAGCTACGGTTTACCACCGGCACAGCAAGTGTCGCCGTCAGAAAAATTGCGGCGCACCCTCAGCGGGGTATATGCCAGTATCGATGTCTTGGACAACTTTGTTAACTTACAGCTTGTTCCCGGTTCCGGGCCGGCAGTTGCAACTTTAATCGCAGCGCAGAGCGACGGGCGCGTCTTTGCCATGATACCGGCCGATGCTAGCATCCTGATTATCTGCCGGGGCAAAGAGGCTGCGGAGGAATTAGCTGATTCCTTACAGGATATGGTGGGGTGAAACCATGCTACAAGAACTTTCTATCCGCGACTTTGCAATTATTGAGTCGTTGGACCTCAGCTTTGCCACCGGCATGACCGCGCTCACGGGTGAAACCGGTGCGGGTAAATCGATCATTATCGACGCGGTCTCATTGCTTGCAGGCACGCGCGGTTCCAGTGAGTTTATTCGTACTGGTGCGGACAAAGCCACGTTGCAGGGGCAATTTTTGGTGGGTGACAATCAGAATACGATTGATGCTCTAGCTGCGCTAGGGTTGGCCCCCGATGACGGACAGGTGCTGTTAGAACGCGACTTGACCCGCACTGGCCGTAGTGTTTGCCGTGTTAACGGTAAGATTGTCACCACCGGTAATCTGCGGTCGGTGGGCGAGACGCTGGTCGACATTCACGGACAGAACGAGCACCAGGAGCTGAGTCACCCGGAAAAGCACCTGAGCATGTTGGATCAGTATGCTGATGGGGCCGTCCACGAGCTTTTGGAGCAGTATCGTCACACTTACCGTGACTATCAACAATCGCTATCGACGCTCCGCAAAAAGCAACAAAACGAACAAGAATGGGCGCAGCGGCTGGACATGTTACGGTTTCAGGTGAAGGAAATCGACGACGCCGATTTGCACGCGGGCGAAGAGGACGAGTTGGAGTCCGAACGTGAGCGCCTGGCGAACTTTCAGCGTATTCAGAATGCGCTGGCTTCGGCCTATGACGTCTTTGATAACGCCGAGTACAATCCAGTCGACGCGCTGGGCGAAGTGATGCAGCAATTGGAGAGCATTGCGGATCTAGGTGAGGATTACCGGGCTCTGAGTGAGACCATTAATGACGCCTATTATTCGTTGCAGGATGCCCAAGCTGATTTGTCCAAAGAAATTGACGGCTTGGAATGGGACGAGAACCGCCTGAACGAAATTGAGGAACGGTTAGCGCTGATTCAGCAATTGAAACGCAAGTACGGCGATTCGGTTGACGACATTCTGGCGTACGGGCAGCGTGCCCACAAAGAGTTAGGCACCATGGAGGCCACGAGTTCCGATGCGGCCGGGCTTGATGGGCGTGTCCAGCAATTGTACGACCAGTTGGTGGACCTGGGCCAGCAACTCACTGAGGTGCGCAAAGGCGTGGCTCACCGCTTAACGGATGCCGTACATCAGCAGCTGAAGGCGCTCTACATGGCGAAGACTGTGTTTAGCGTCCACTTTGCCGATCACGCCCAAGATGCCTTTACCCCTAATGGCGTGGATGTGGTTGAATTTTACATCCAGACGAACCCGGGGGAACGGGCCCAACCACTAGCACGGATTGCCAGTGGTGGTGAATTGTCCCGAATTATGTTGGCTATCAAGACGATTTTTGCGGAGTCCGATGGCGTCACCAGTATCATCTTTGACGAAGTGGATACTGGTGTATCTGGCCGGGTGGCGCAGGCGATTGCTAACAAAATTAGTAGTATCGCGGGTCACTCACAGGTGTTGTGCATCACCCACCTGCCGCAGGTGGCGGCAATGGCGGACCATGAATTCAAAATTGCGAAGGCAGTGCATCAGGGCCGGACTACGACGATCGTGACGCGTTTGAGCGAGGACGAACGGGTGGACGAGTTGGCGCGGATGTTGGCCGGAACGTCGGTCACGCAACTCACGCGCGAGCACGCTCAGGAATTGTTGCGCCTGGCCGAGCAGACCCGTGCTGAGCTAGACGAGCACCATCAGTGATTTGATTACTGGATAAACAAAGACGACAAAACAGCCCCATACTCAGCGGGTGAACATACGGAATGTGTGTTCACCCGCTGAGTATGGGGCTGTTAATTTTGCGGTTGGTTGTGGTTGCCGGGGTACTAAAAAATTAGCGCACGCGTTGGACGTAAGTGCAATCGCGGTCATCGACAATTCTAAAAACGTTGCTGTTAAATTCCGTCATGAGGAGGCGGTGGTCGTCTAGCCGACGCTGTAGGTGGCCCACAACGGGGCGCTCGACGGCCCGCAGCCGCAGCGCAACGAGTAGGTGCTTCCGGAGTGACTGTTCCGTGAATAGTTGTACCTGAGCTGCTGGCATGGTTGGTAATGGTTGATCAAAATCGAGGTCAAATAGTTGCCGGTACGTGTCCGCGATGTTGTGTCCTAACCGTTCAATCGTACCCATTGGTTTCATCATGTCCATAATTTTCCGCCTCCGAACATTTGTTTGCACCTTGTATTATACGAACACGCGTTTGCATTTGCAACCCCTAATTTCGAAAAAATTGCGGCGACTCGGCCATGGGCTACTCCACGTTGACCGCTGTTAGGGTTCAGGATGGGTGGGCACGAACGCGCGGGTGGGCTTTGGGACTACGGCTTACGTGCCCTCCGTCGTAGGTTGCTACACCCGCACGCTCCGGCCGTGCCGGCCTCCCGCGGATTCTGTAGACAAAGAAAAACCGCTTTTTCTACAGAATCTGCCGCTGTAATTCGCTACGCTTCTAGGGCTGGCTCCGCCAGACCGTCGAATTAACTCCCAGTAAGGTGCTAAAGCACCAACTGGAAGTAAACAAACAGCGCTCCGGGGTCGCGGCAACTACGTCTCCGGGCACGACGCCTCCATCCCAAAGCCCACCCGCGGGTTTCCCGATAGTTTGGTGTCTCTGATCTAGGCCGCATTGCTTCAAAACGCGTGCGTTCCGCGGTCTTAATTTGAAGAAATACCATTACTTAGGACTGTAGTTGACAAAATCGTTCATAAATTCATCCATAATTGTAGTTTTAGCCGTTCAACCGGAACCGCCACGCCAGTACGACCAGCCACCGCAGCGATCACCGTGGAGTAGTCCACAAAGTCGCAACACCCCAGGCTACCCGCACTGGCCTAAACCGCCACCCGGCAGACAAAATATGGTCACCAATCGCTAGAATGCTTGATTTATCAAGCTAAAAGCGGCACAATAGATGCTATATTATTTGAACAGTTATTTGGGAGGAAAAGGCATGAGCGAACGTGGTATGCTCATCGTACTGTCAGGCCCGTCCGGGGTCGGCAAAGGGACTGTACGTCAGGCAATGTTAAAATCGGGGTACCGTGATTTCCACTATTCTGTGTCAATGACGACACGGAAGATGCGTCCCGGTGAGGTTGATGGTGTCGACTACTATTTCCGGACTAAGGACCAGTTTGAGGATGAAATTGCTAACGGGGGAATGCTGGAGTACGCCCAGTATGTTGACAATTATTACGGCACACCTTTGCACTACGTCAATGAGCAGCTGGAGGCCGGTCAGGACGTTTTGTTGGAGATTGAAGTTAAGGGTGCCATGCAGGTACGCGCCAAATGTCCCGACGCAGTCTTCATCTTTCTCACTCCACCCGATCTCAATGAACTGCGGCACCGCCTAGAGGGCCGCGGTACGGATGATGCCGAGACCATCAAGAAACGTGTCGGCAAAGCCGTTGATGAATTAAAGATGATGCAAAACTATGACTACGCCGTTGTGAACGATGAAGTTGCGCTCGCCGTCGATCGCATTGAGCACATTATTCAAAGCGAGCACTTGCGGGTACAGCGCGTGGCCGAAAAGTATGCTAATATGATAAAGAAAGCTACCTCTGGCGACTAAAGGAGAACGAAGATATGATTGTTTACCCATCAATTGATAAACTATTAGCCAACGTACCGTCACGGTACTCATTAGCAGTCCTGGCATCGAAGCGGGCACACGAACTGGAGACTGGTTCGTTGCGGATGCTGCCAGAATACCAATCACCGCGGACTGTGGGCCAGGCCCTCGAAGAAATCGCGGCGGGTGATGTGGTGATTGATCCTGATTCCAAGTTGCTCGAACGCGACGCCGAACGGTTGGAGCACCAGGAAGAACTACGTGACGATGCTAGCGATGATGCTGGCAACGACGCCAATTAATCTGACTAAATAAACGCCGTATGTTGATAGTTGGCAAACGGTTGGGGATGTGACGTTGGTTACGTCCTTTTTTTATTGGTTGCTAATGGTGCGTTATCGGTCGCCGCTTTGAATCACAATACGGGCATCCGGGGCGGCATAATTAACGTTGAGTTTTGGTATAATGTGGACATGACATTAACGAGGGGGGATTTGTGTGTCGACAGTGGCAAAAGTCGTGGTGGATGTACCCACGATGCAAACTAACCAACCGTACGACTATGCCATCCCCGCACCTTTGGCTGACAACGTCGTTCCCGGTGTTCGGGTGGTGGTTGGTTTCGGCAAGGGTGACCGCGAAGTAATGGGCGTGGTAGTGGATACTACCGACCAGCAAGATTTTGACGGTAAGCTGAAGCCCATTATGCGCGTTTTGGATGACCACCCCATTTTGGACAAAGAATTACTGGCGTTGTCCCGCTGGATGGCTGATGACACCTTTGCATTTTGGATTACCTGTCTTCAGGCCATGCTACCGAGCGCGCTCCACGCGGATACCAAGTGGTTGGCTAACGGTGCTAAAACCGTTGTGAACCGGGGGCGGGTGGCCACGGAGGACTTTATCGTGCCGTTGTTAAAGCACGACGAGTACCTCACCCTGGTTGATCAACAACGAACCAACGCAAAACGGCGCATTACGCTCCTACAGGCGTTGGCACAGTGGTCTACGGACGGTGCTGAGCCCCGGCTACTATCCGTCGCTGGCCCAGATAGCTTTGACCGCACTACCGTTAAGGCGGGCCAGTCCCAGGGGTGGTTGCGTATTGAGCCGCGGGAATTTTACCGGCGGCCATACGCAAACCTGGACGCTCAGGCGCGTACGCACGCACTCACACCCACGGCTCAGCAACAGCGCGCCTTGGACGCCCTGTTGCCCGCGATTGACGGGCACAAAGACCAAACATTTCTACTCGAAGGCGTCACGGGCTCCGGTAAAACGGAAGTGTACCTGCAGGCCATCGCCGCCACTTTGGCGCAGGGGCGTAATGCCCTAATGTTGATACCCGAAATAGCGCTGACACCGCAAATGGTGCGTAACGTGAAGGGGCGGTTTGGCGCGGATGTCGCGGTCTTACACTCTGCCCTTTCGGATGGCGAACGGTTTGATGAGTGGCGCCGAATCGAGCGCGGTGAGGCCCGGGTCGTGGTGGGGGCGCGTTCAGCCGCCTTTGCACCGCTGACCAATATTGGTTTGTTTATCATGGATGAGGAGCACGAAACGAGCTACAAACAGGACGACTCTCCCCGGTATCATGCCCGCGACGTGTTGCAGTGGCGTGGGGCGTACCACCATGCCCCGGTGTTGCTGGGTTCAGCGACGCCGAGCCTCGAGTCGCGCGCCCGTGCGGCCAAAGGTGTGTACACACACCTGCTCATGCCGGAACGTGCCAACCAAAAACCGTTACCACCGGTACAAATCGTTGATATGCGTGCGGCACAGCTGGACAGCGTTTCGGGTGACTTTTCCAATGAGCTACTGAACGCATTACAGGAGCGGCTGGACCGCGGCGAGCAAAGCGTGCTGATGCTTAATCGTCGGGGGTTCTCGTCCTTTGTTATGTGCCGCGAGTGTGGTTACGTGGCCAAGTGCCCTAACTGTGATATCTCGTTAACGTTGCACATGGACTCGCACACGCTACGTTGCCACTATTGTGGTCATGAGGAGCCGGTGCCCACGGTCTGCCCTAGTTGCGGTTCAAAGCGGATTCGCTACTACGGTACCGGTACCGAGAAGGTCGAGCAGTCATTGCACAAACTGCTGCCCAACGCGCGCGTTTTACGCATGGACGTGGATACTACCCGGCGCAAAGGTGGCCACGCCAAGATTCTGAAGGCGTTCGGTCAGCACGAGGCCGATATCTTACTCGGTACCCAAATGATTGCCAAGGGGCTGGATTTCCCGGACGTGACTTTGGTGGGCGTTATTAACGCTGATACTGCGTTGGGACTTCCGGACTTCCGGGCTAGTGAGCGCACCTTCCAGTTGTTGACGCAGGTGAGTGGTCGGGCTGGTCGAGCTGACAAAGCCGGTGCCGTGGTCGTACAGACATATAACCCCGACCACTACGCCATTCAGTTGGCCCAGCACCATGACTACGAGCACTTCTTTGTGACCGAAATGGGCATTAGGCACCAGTCGGGTTACCCGCCGTATTACTTCACGTTCAAGTTAACCGTGAGTCATCCGGAGGACCGCCAGGCAGCTAAGGCTATCTACCACTTGGCGGACGAACTGAAACATTCGTTGTCGGATCAGGCCGTCATGCTGGGGCCGACCAGGGGCGCAATTGCGCGTCTGAAGCGCCGTTACTATTATCAAATTGTGATTAAATACAAAAATGAACCGCAACTACATGCCACGCTAGAACGGCTACTGACGGAGACGCAGGTGGGCAGTCGGAATGGCTTTCAGGTTGCCTTTGACCGGGAACCATTGAGCTTTGTGTAGGGACATATCAGGGGGTAAGTGAATGACATCAATTATTTTTATGGGAACGCCGCAGTTTGCCGTGCCGATTTTGAACGCGCTAGCCGAGAATGGCTACGATATTTTGGCGGCGGTCACGCAACCAGACAAGCCAGTTGGCCGCAAGCACACCTTGCACGCATCGCCAGTCAAAGTGGCAGCGCAAGCACTAGGCGTACCGGTGTTTCAGCCAGTCAAGCTGGGCAAGAGCCCGGAGTTGGATGAACTGATTGCGATGCAACCAGACTTGATCGTCACGGCGGCGTACGGGCAGTTTTTGCCCACCCGGTTCTTGGACGCGGCCCGAATCACGGCCGTCAACGTTCATGGTAGCTTGTTGCCAAAGTACCGTGGCGGAGCGCCAATTCAGTATTCCATCATTAACGGGGATGCTGAAACGGGCGTCACAATTATCCAAATGGTTAAGCAAATGGACGCTGGCGGGATGTACGCGCAAGCCGCAATTCCGTTGACCCGCGCTGATGATACCGGCACGGCCTTTGACCGGTTAAGCATACTCGGACGTGACCTGTTACTGCAGACGTTACCAGGTATCATTGACGGAACGGCAACCATGACGCCGCAGGATCCGGAGCGGGTGACCTTCTCGCCCAACATTAGTAAGGACCAGGAACGCCTGGACTTCACTTTAACGGCGACCGAAATCGATCAGTGGGTGCGTGGATTACGGCCCCACGTGGGCGGTTGGGTTATGCTCAACGGTCAGCGGGTGAAGCTGTGGGCGGTTACGCCGCTCGACACGGCCACTGAAGCTGCCCCCGGGACGGTCGTGTCCGTAGGCAAAAAAGAATTGGTGCTGGCCGCGGGTCAGGGCACCACTTTGCAACTGGACGAATTACAACCAGCTGGGAAGGCGCGCCAACCAATAAGCGCGTACATGAATGGCGCCGGACGGCAATTAAAGGTAGGACAACAGGTGATTATTGATGGACAAGAATAACGTGCGTTTGCTCGCGGTTAACGTGTTAGCCCGCGTTGGTGGTCGTGGTGGGTACTCGAACTTAACTGTGGATAGTACAATTCGCCAGGCACACCTGTCCGCACGTGATGCTGCGTTACTGACCAACATCGTCTATGGCGTAATTCAGCACCAGTTGACCCTGGACTACTACCTGGCACCGTTTGTTGGGCGCCGAGAACTGGAGCCGTGGGTGCGACAACTGCTACGGACGGCTATTTACCAAATGCATTATCTGGACAAAATACCTGAACGGGCGATTTTCTTTGATAGCACTGAAATCGCTAAGCAAAAGGGTCACGCTGGCCTCGCGAAGTTTGTCACGGCCATTCTGCGTAACGTGCAGCGGAAAGGCTTACGGGATGTGAGTGCTATCCAGGATCCAGTTAAACGTCTATCGATTGCGACCTCAGTTCCCGAATGGATCGTCAACAAACTGTTTGACCAGTGGGGGGAGCTTGAGGCTACGGCCTTACTGAACAGCATCAATTCAGCACCGCGGGCCTCGGCTCGAGTTAACCGCACCATGATTCAACGGGATGATTTGGTATTCCGCCTACAGGACGAATTTCCTGAAGTTCGGAATAGCGTGCTTGCGACCAGCGGAGTGGTGGCACCAGGCGGACATCTGGCCGGTACCCCGGAGTTTGCGGATGGCTTGCTGACCATGCAGGACGAGAGTTCCCAGTTGGTGGCCCCAAGTCTGGATATTCAGCCGGGTGACCAAGTGCTGGACGCGTGTGCTGCACCGGGTGGTAAGACGACGCACATTGCGGAGTGGCTGGATCCACAAGCTGGTGGGCACGTTACCGCACTGGATTTACACGCCCACAAGGTCAACTTGATTCAGCAAAATGCGGACCGTATGCATCTAGCTGACCGGGTAACGGCGCAAACGTTGGATGCACGCAAGGCCGTCGAGACTTTTGGTGAACAGAAGTTTGATAAAGTTTTGGTGGACGCTCCTTGTTCAGGCTTGGGGCTGATGCGGCGCAAGCCAGAAATTAAGTATGATAAAACGGCGGACGACGTAGCCAACTTGACCCGCGTACAGTCTGAAATTTTGGATGCCGTGGCCCCCACGGTCAAAGTTGGCGGGCGCTTGACCTACAGTACGTGTACAATTACCCATGAAGAGAACCAGGATGTGGTCGCAGCATTTTTGCAGCGGCACCCGGATTTTCGGCAGGTAACGGTACCCACATTGGCGCCGGTAACGCACAATCACGCGGCACCGGCACTACAGATTTTGCCGCACGACTACGGTAGCGATGGTTTCTTTATCGCTAGCTTGGAGCGTGTGCAGTAAGGAGTTTGTAATGGAATTTGCCTACCAGACGGATGTCGGTCGGGTTAGACCGAACAACCAGGACTATGTTGGCCTCTTTCGCAACCACAGCCACGCGACGTTAGCCATTGTCGCGGACGGTATGGGGGGACACCAGGGGGGCGATGTCGCTAGCGAAATGGCGGTATCGCACATTGGTTATGCCTTTGAAAAGACGCAAAGTAGTGACGCGGAAACCGTCGTTAAGTGGTTGATGTACGAGCTGCAAAAGGAAAACGAGCAGATTCTCGCTCGTGGTCAGCAGTTTAAGGACCTCACCGGCATGGGGACGACCATCGTGGCGGCTTTAATGATCGGTCACCGCTTTGTGATTGCCAACATTGGTGATTCCCGTGCATATTTGTACCGCCATGGCCGCCTGATGCAAATCACGGAGGACCATAGTCTGGTCAATGAACTGGTGAAGAGTGGCGACCTGACTCCCGAAGAGGCCAAAAACTTTCCGCGTAAGAACGTGATTACGCGTTCTTTGGGTATCGCTCCGGACGTGGATGCGGACGTCACGATTTACGATATGGAAGCCAACGACATGTTGTTACTGTGCTCTGACGGGCTCACCAAGGCCGTGGAGGATGAAGACCTGGCCCAAATCATGGCTGCTCCAGAGACGCTGGCCACGAAGGCGAAGCTGATGGTGCAGGCTGCTAACGAAGCGGGTGGTCCGGATAACGTAACGGCACTACTAATCCATAATAACCAGGTAGGTGATGACAATGATTGAGCCGGGGATGACGCTGGACGGACGCTATAAGCTGTTTAAAACCCTTGGTGAGGGTGGCATGGCCAACGTTTATTTGGCGCACGATTTAATTTTGGATCGGGACGTGGCAGTCAAGGTGCTCCGCCTCGATCTCCAAAGTGATCCCGATGCGGCACGGCGGTTTCGCCGCGAAGCCATGGCGACTTTGGAATTGTCCCACCCGAACATTGTCAGCATCTACGACGTGGGCGAATTCGAGGGCCAACAATACTTGGTCATGGAGTACGTCGACGGTAAAAACCTGAAGCAGTACATTGTGGAACACTTCCCGATCCCGTATGCCAAAGTCGTTGCGATGATGACGCAGGTGTTGGGTGCCATCGAAACTGCGCATGAGCACAACATTATTCACCGCGACCTGAAACCGCAAAACATCATGGTGGACCGTGACGGCAACGTGAAGATTGCGGACTTTGGAATTGCGGTAGCGCTATCCGAGACCGCAGTAACGCAAACTAACTCACTGCTCGGTTCTGTGCACTACATGTCACCAGAGCAGGCTCGTGGCTCGCTGCCGACCAAGCAGAGTGATATCTACTCGCTGGGCGTGATTTTGTACGAAATGCTGACCGGTTCGGTGCCCTTTGAGGGAGATTCTGCCGTCACCATCGCGTTGAAACACTTCCAGGAGGACATTCCTTACGTCCGTGACTTTGACCCGCGCATTCCTCAAGCGTTGGAGAATGTGGTGTTGAAGTCTACGGCTAAGGATCCGCAGCAGCGGTACCCGAGCGCGGCGGCAATGGCGAGCGACTTAGCGACCTCACTGGATGCGAGCCGGTCGAACGAACCGCGGTTTATTCCTGAAGGTAGTAGCGACAGTATGGCTGCCACTAAGCGGATTGACCCGGCCGTCAAGGCGGCTACGATTGCGGCTGCGGCGAGTGCTTTAGGCAAAGACGGACAGGACGTCAAGGCGGACGCTGACAAGGATGCAAAGAAGCAACCGGGTAAAAAGGCGCACCCTAAACGCAAACGCGCGTTGATTATTGGCGGCTTGGCCATTGTGCTGATTTTACTGATTTCGGGGATGGTGGCCGTCTTTGGTAAGGGCGACGTGACCGTACCGGATGTGACCGGTGATACCGTGGCCGTGGCGACCACGAAGTTGAAGAGCGCACACTTGAAGGTGGGCGATACCACGTACAAGTCTTCCGGTTCGGTGACGAAGGACCATATCATTTTGACCGACCCAACCAAGGGCGATAGCGTGAAGGAAAACTCAGCCGTTAACTTGGTGATTAGTAAGGGGAAGTCGAAGTACACGGTTGGTAAATATGTGGGTAAAAACTACTCACAGGTCAGTGATGATTTGAAACGGGCCGGGTTTAATGTGGTTAAGTTAACACAATCAAGTTCAAAACCCTCTGGTACCATTCTGGCTCAAAGCATTGACCCCGGAAAAAAGGTTGTTGCTAAGGGTACTCGGATTGAATTGACGGTAGCAAAAAGTAGCAGAATTACCGTTCCAGATTTTACTAACGTTTCGTTAAGTAGTGCGGAAACATGGGCGACAAAAAACGGTATACTGATAGCTTCTAATTCTCAAGAAAGCGACCGTGTGGAAGTCGGAAATATTATTTCACAAAACCTGCCTAAGGGTACAAAAGTTAAGAAGGGTTCTACTCTTACTGTGACGGTTAGTTCGGGAGAAAGTTACACAAACAGTGGTTCCGAAGATGAGACCAGCAGCAGTTCCAGTAGCGAATCAGAAAAGTCCAGTAGTTCGACGAGTTCTAAACCCTCGAGCTCCTCTTCATCATCTTCCTCGTCTAGTAGCACACCTTCCGCTCCATCTTCCTCAGGTGCTAGTGACCAGCAGGATAACGCCAGTGACGCAAAATAAACGTTTATGTTTTGATTCAGTAATGGAGGTAGTTCTTGCAGGGACAAATCATTCAGCTGCTCAGCGGCTATTATGACATTGCGGTTGACGGCCAGGTCATCCGTACGCGGGCCGCGGGCAACTTACGCAACAAGCACGTTTCGCCGATCGTGGGTGACTTTGTGGAATTTACTCCGGCACCCGATAACGGTGAACTGGGGTATTTAACGAGTGTGCTACCGCGGCGTAACGCGTTGGTGCGGCCGCCAGTTGCCAATGTTGATCAGGCTATGGTGGTGACAGCTGCGGCCGAACCCGACTTTGCGACTAATCTATTGGACCGATTTTTGGTGTACCTGGAGGGGCAACATCTGGACGTCATTATCACCATGACGAAGACAGATTTGCTGGATGAATCCCGGTTTGATCAATTGCGCGTCACGATGGACGGTTACGAACGGATTGGGTATCGCATCCACATGCCCCGGCAGCCGTTTTTGGCGGGAGATTTAACCCGTTTGAGTGGCATGCTGGCGGACAAGCTGACTATTTTTACGGGCCAAACGGGAGCGGGCAAGTCGACGTTGTTGAACCACCTAGTGCCTGAACTGGAGTTGGATACCGCTGCCATCTCGAAGAGCCTCAATCGCGGGAAGCATACCACCCGCAAAACCACGTTATATCCTGCCCACGGCGGATTGGTGGCGGATACGCCTGGATTTTCCTCGCTAGAGTTACTGGACGTGGAGACCGAGGAGTTGCGCGATCGTTTCCCGGAGTTTGTGTCTGTGGCGGGTAACTGTAAATTTCGCGGTTGTCAGCATTTACGCGAGCCGCAGTGTGCGGTCAAAGCCGGCGTAGCGGACGGTACTATCATGCAAAGTCGGTACGATAACTACCAACAGTTTCATGAGGAGTTAGCTGCACGCAAGCCGGTCTACGATAAAAAGAAGCGTTAATATTAATGTTCGCAAGAAACGAAAATGCCATCCAGCTAATGGGTGGCATTTTTGTGTTCATAAGCCCAACTCTGGGTTTCAGTAATCGGCAAATGAGTAGTCAATTGGCTTCAGTCCAGGATTTTTTTGTGTTTCTTGTCGATCACGGACTTACCAACAAATTGTTGTGTTAAAACGTTTGCAGTAAAGCACTTTCATCTACGTGGGGAGTTGTGTATGATTGATATAATTGATTAAGAACGGGAGTTGATCGTAATGCAAATTGCACCATCAATTTTGAGCGCGGATTTTGGACATCTAGCGCGGGCAGTCGACGCGGTTGAGAAAGCCGGTGCGGACCGTATTCACATTGACGTTATGGACGGGTTGTTTGTACCGAACTTGAGCTTTGGACCGCAGATTGTCTCGGTTTTGCGGCAGGAAACCACTTTGCCATTGGAAGTTCACCTCATGGTGCAGCATCCTGAGGAGTGGGTTAAAACCTTTGCGGATGCTGGTGCGGATATGTTGTTGGTCCACCTCGAAGCGACACCGCACATTCACCGGGCGCTGTCACTCATTAAGCAGACGGGGATGGAGCCGGGGGTGGTAATTAACCCGGGAACCTCGGTCGACGCGATTGATATGGTCCTGCCGATTGTGAAGCAGGTGTTGGTCATGACCGTGGATCCCGGCTTTGGCGGTCAGGAATTCATTCCGGAAATGCTGGAGAAGACCGACGAATTAGCGACCATTCATGATCGGGACGAATCATTGGACTTTAAGATTGAAATTGATGGCGGGGTCAACCCTGGTACCATCAAGTTAGCCGCCAAGCACGGTGTGGATATCGCTGTGGCCGGTTCTGCGGTTTACGATGGCGGCAACCCAGCCGACAACCTACACCACTTACAAAAGTTGGCCGCGGAGGCAGAATAATGCGTTTAAACTTGATGGCTGGTGGGCCGCGCGGGTTGCTACCTAATGACTGGCGTCAGGCCCCTGGCGAGTGGGCCGCCATTGATCGCGGCACGCTGACCCTGCTGGATGCCGGTATTCAGCCCGTCTACGTTGTGGGGGACTTTGATTCGTTAACAACCGCCGAATTTGAGCGAGTCACTGCTGCTATTGGCACGGTTGAACGCCATAAGGCCGAGAAGGATGACACCGATACACAACTCGCCCTTTTTCGGGGGCTGACCGTGCTCGGGGCGGACGAGGTGTATCTGTACGGCGCCACTGGTGGCCGTCTGGACCACGCGCTGGCAAACTACTGGCTACCAACGGAGCAAAGGTTTAAACCATACGTGCGGCAAATCCACTTGGTTGACCGTGATAATTATGTTCGTTACATGGACGCGGGTAAGCCCCTAACGGTTCAGCCGCTTGCTGGGTACCGTTACGTCGGCGTCGCCAACATGACGTCGGTGCGTGACCTGAATATCACAGGCGCTAAGTACGAACTGGCTCACTACGACGATGATAGTCCGGTCAGCTTTGCTTCCAATGAGTTCGTTGGCGATCACGCCATGACGGTTCAATGTCGACAGGGAATCGTGGCGATTATTTATAGTCGGGATAATCGCGGCCAACAGGTGGATAACTAATCCCTGACGTCTGGTTGCTCTTGAAGTCTAAACACCATTAAAAGTAAATATGAGGTGCGTGATGAAATACGCAATTTTTGCGGGTGAGATTCTGCTGCTCATACTGTGGTTGGTTTTTGGACCCCACAATTTATGGCTAAAGGTTGTGGGGGTGATTGCAATTATTGCTCTGTCACAACTTTTACACGTGGTTTTCAAGGCCCGATAGTCATGCAGAAAATAAAGCAGCGCTTTACACGATGCACTAAAAATGAGCCCTGACGCGATGTCAGGGCTCATTTGCGTGTTGATATTTAAGTTTATGCTGATGGGTGATTTTGCATTCCAACTGTTTTGAGCCAACAAAAAAAGCACCACCATGCGGTAGCACCTTCATCGTTGGTTTTATACGCGAGTCACTTTTCCAGACTTCAGGGCGCGAGCAGAAACCCACACACGCTTTGGCTTGCCGTCAACTAGAATGCGTACCTTCTGCAGGTTTGCCTTCCAGGAGCGACGAGAACTGTTCAGCGCGTGTGAGCGCTTGTTGCCGAACTGGGTGTGACGGCCGGTAATTACATCAACTGCCAAAGTATGACCTCCTTGCTTCACCGGGTGTGTACCCGATTTATTCACAAAAATTAGGTTATCATAGGAACGGCGGCTTTGCAAGGGTTTTGTAAAGTAATAATCATTGACACCTGCAAACTTTCCATAGTTACCGGCCTATGCTAAAATCTATGCAACGGACTAAAGGTCCTGGTGCGCGTTCCGTTGGGTTGGCGCACCAACTATGAACCAGCTGATTGAGGAGGCAAATCATGGCGGTTAAGATTAAGACCAAGTACGGCGTTATCGATATTGATAATGCCGTTATCGCGACGGTTGTCGGCGGTGCAGCTACCGAGATTTTTGGGGTGGTGGGCATGGCCAGCAAGAACCAAATTCGGGACAACCTCAACGAGATTCTCAACCGGGAGAACTTTTCTCGCGGTGTGGTCGTTCGCCAGGAAGACAATGGGGTGACCATCGAGGTCAACATTGTCGTTGGTTATGGCACCAAGATTTCCGAAGTGTGCCGCAACGTTCAGGACAAGGTCAAGTATAACCTTGAAAGTATGCTGGGCCTCACCGCCCACGCGGTCACCGTCATCGTTCAGGGTGTACGGGTGATTGGCGAAGATTAACACCACCAACGCGGGCCGTCAACGCCCTTTTTGTGTTGGCGCCAAGTTGAGTGTGAGATGAGCCCCAACTTCTGGGGGCCCTTTTAGGGAGGAACTATTTGTGACAGTCACGGAAATTTCTGCAACCGAATTTCAAAATATGATTCGGGCAGCAGCGCACCGTATTAATAAGAATGCCGAGTTTGTTAACTCACTAAACGTTTTCCCGGTTCCCGATGGGGATACCGGTACTAACATGAACCTCACCTTCCAAAGTGGCGCTAAGGCCGTGCTGGAGAGCGACGATGAGTCTGTGGGCGATTTGGCGCAGCACCTGGGCAAAGGGTTGCTGATGGGCGCGCGGGGCAACTCTGGGGTGATTAGCTCCCAGCTGTTCCGCGGCTTTGCCAAGAGTGTTGCGGGCAAGCGGGTGCTTAACGCGCAGGACTTAGCGGACGCGTTCGCCGGTGGGGTAGAAACTGCCTACAATGCGGTGATGAAACCCGTTGAGGGGACCATTTTAACCGTGGCGCGTGAAGCCGCTAAGGCGGGCCTCAAGGCTGCAAAGTCGACTACGGATACGGTTGAGGTGATGACTAGTGTGGTTGATGCAGCCAAAGCCGCGTTAAAAACCACGCCGGACCTCTTACCCGTGCTTAAGCAGGTGGGCGTCGTGGACTCCGGTGGTCAGGGACTGACTTTCTTGTACGAAGGGTTCCAGTCCGGATTGTCCGGTGAACAAATTGATGAAAACTACGTGCCGGATGACGCCGAAATGACCGAAATGGTCAACGCGGTGGACGCGCAGACACAGTTAAACCCAGACGATATCGTGTACGGGTACTGTACCGAAATGATGGTTGGTCTGGGTAATGATGGTGCAACGAACAAGTTCGATTACGACGAGTTCCGCAACTATCTGGCCGATTATGGCGATTCCTTGTTGGTAATTGCTGATGACGAGGTAGTGAAGGTACACGTGCACACGGAGCATCCTGGGGCCGTTTTCCGGTACGGTAAGCGGTTTGGTAGTCTGGATAAAATCAAGATTGACAACATGCGGTTGCAGCACGAGAGTATCATTGAACGCGACAACGCTGAGGCGGAGGCTGCAAAGCCGTTGGCAGAGTTTGGTGTCGTGGCGATTGCTTCGGGTGCGGGTCTCTCCGAGCTGTTCAAGAGTTTGGGTGTGACGTACGTGCTGTCTGGCGGTCAGACCATGAACCCAAGCACCAACGACATTTTGGATGCAATCAAGCAGGCGCACGCTAAACGTGTGATTGTTCTGCCAAACAACGGTAATATCTTCATGGCGGCGGATGCGGCGGCGAAGGAAGCCAGCGTAGACGTGGCAATCGTGAAGAGTAAGACGGTCAACCAGGGTTTGACCTCCCTATTGGAATACAATCCGGAGCAAAGTCTGGCTGACAATGCGGCGGCGATGACTGAGGCGTTAGGCAACGTGGTTAGCGGTGAAATTACGCAGTCGATTCGTGACAGTAATATCGGTGGGTTGGAGATACACAACGGCGACTGGATCGGTTTAATTGATGGGGACATCAAGGTGGACGGTCAGGAACGGTTGCAGACCACGATTGACACGATTGAAGCTATGCTGGATGAGGACTCGGAGATTATCACGCTCATTGTGGGTACTGAGGGCTCAGAGGCCGAGGCAGAAAAGATTGAGGCTGCAATTATGGATGCTCACGACGATTTGGAAGTTGAAATTCACGATGGTGGGCAGCCGTTGTACCCGTATTTGATTTCGGTGGAGTAG
>NZ_BCVS01000027.1:0-24231 GCF_001591865.1 Lacticaseibacillus pantheris DSM 15945 = JCM 12539 = NBRC 106106 | reverse complement strand
CAACCTCCACCACCACGCCAGTACGACCAACGGTAGATGTTGATCGGTACGGGGTCGGTCGGAGCCGCACCCTACCGTACAGAACCACAGTTGCGAACGGATTTATGAATGATTTGGTCCACATCTAACATCTTAACGGCAAGAACATTCGGAATCCCGCGGGTGCGTTTTGAAACGAAGGTGTCATGCCCAGAGACGTTGTTAGCTCATCAGCCCGGCCAACGCTGCCGTCGACCGCTACCGAAGCAACCACGGCGTAGGGCACGTAAGCCGCAGTCCCAAGGCCCACCCGCGCGTTCGAAACCGACTAACCCCTTACTATGTATGGCTTCAATTTCCGATTAATGGTGGCGCGGTCCACCGTGAAATGGTATTCTATCTATAAATTATGAACGGAGGGGTCGGCATGTCTAGCTCAATGTTGAACTGGTTACAGCAAAAAAATGCAATTATTTACATTTTGACGTCTAAGTGGACCAGTGCGCACTTTTTTAGCGCAACATTGAGTAACTAGACGTTAACGACTCTAATAAACCGTACTCGCGGAGCGCGGTTGGGGGTGGTCGCTAATGCGTCCGCCTTTTTTGGTACCCACAGAACGTTCGGGGTACGTTTAGAGTCCTCACAGTGAGGACAATTATATGATTAAACAACGGAATATTATCAGCGCGTATGTATACACCTTTGTGTCGTGGTTTGGTATCACCAACTTGTGGGTAATTTATCTTGGGCAGCAGGGCCTGTCACTCGTACAAATTGGGTTATGTGAGAGTATCTTCCACGTGGCGAGCTTTTTGTTTGAGGTGCCGTCGGGAGTGCTGGCCGACCGGTTCAGCTACAAGACCGTGCTCTTTGCCAGTAGGATAACCACCATTGCTAGTGCGGTACTGATGCTGGTGGGGCAAAGCTGGTGGTGGTTTGCCGTCAGCTTTGTGGTGAGTGCGTGGTCGTACAACCTCCAATCTGGCACGCTGGAAGCGCTGGTGTACGAGTCGCTGGCTCCGGCCACCCGCGAGGCGCAGTATGCCCGGGCAACCAGCATGATGGGCTCGTTAAGCGAAATTGCGGCGACGGCGGGCGTGATTGTTGCCGGCATCTTCGTGCACTGGCACTTCAGTTGGGTGTACCGCATTCAGATACTGCTCGCCCTCGTGGGGTTACTATGCGTAGCGAGTTTGCGCACGCCTGCTGGCCGGAGCGCGACCGGCAAAGACGCGGCGCCCCGACAGACCGTAGTCACCATCGTTCGGGCGGCTGGTCACGTACTGCGCACGCAGCCGGCGTTGCGCAACCTGATGGTACTCGACGCAAGCCTGAGTGCGGTAGCGACCGCGTACTATTATTACTTCCAGAACGTTATGACGACGCACCACTGGAGTAGTCCGATGATTAGCGGATTAATGTTGACGGGGTCGTTGTTAGCGGTGGTCGGGATGCAGTTGCTACCGTGGATTCAGCGGCGTATCGGGCGGTTTGCGCTCTTGCTGGGGATGACGCTCCTCATGGTCGTGGCACTACTGGGCGCGGGGGTCCACATTGTCCCCGTGATGGTCGCCCTCTACCTGGTGGGCCAAACGGTGGACGCGGTCATTTACCCGTTGTTCAACACGTACTACAACGCCATGATTCCGGATGGACAGCGGGCAACTTTGCTATCCGTGGCCAGTATGCTGTTTTCCGTTGTGATGGTGGTGCTCTTCCCGGTTGTCGGCTGGGGTATCAGCCGCTGGGGTTTCAACGCTACCTTTGCAGGGCTCGGCGTCGTGATGAGCGTCATCGTGGCCGTCTGGGCCGTGGGGCAAAGACGTGGTGGCAGGTGATGTAGCGGTCCATGCGGGCTGCTGTTGGGGAACGGTGTTGCTGATGGTCATCATCAGCCTGGGTGGGCGTCCCCACGCTATTGTGGTCGTGGTCGCGCACTCCCGCGGTAGTCACGAACTTTTGCCAGCATTGGGTGACCAGTTGGCTAAACCTTTGTGGTTCAACACCGAGTGATCTGAGCGGGATGACGAGAATGGTGCCCGGCAGTTCGGCCTGATAATACTGCGGACGCTGGCCAACCCAAAAACGGGCGCGTTTTTGACTGCGTGCAGAACGCGTTGTTGCCCGCAAACCGTATTGAGCGGGATTACGGACGCAAACAATGTAGAGGGAGCGGCTACCATAGTTGTAATCCGGTACTGTGCGTAGCTCAAAGTGGGTGATATCCGACCACGACGCGGTTGTGACGTTGCCAAAATGCTGGTAAGTGATTCCGGATGCGGTTAAACTCACCCGGGGCTTGCCGGTGGCGTGCACAATCGCCCATACTAGTAGTATGATTACGCATACCATTACGAAGACGATGGCCAGGCTGATAGTCATGTCCCGCATGGCGTGCGGCTGACGGTGTCCCTGAGTGCGGACACCGACGGTTATTACAACGAAGATGAGTGCCACCATTTCGATGGGGATAAGGGCTAGAATGCGATCGGTATTTTGGTATAAAAAGTAAGGTGGGTGGGGCTCGTCGATGAGACCTTGGTTGAGCTGCTGTAGCCAGGGCTTCTCGCGCGTAAAGCCGTTACGCTCATGGTGCGTATGTTCTGTGCCACCGTCATTTTTTTGTTGACCGGGTAGGACTGGATATGCTTGGCCGCGGCCGCAACATGATAATGCTACCCGCAATTTGGACGGGCATGGTGACGAAAAAGAGGGTCATACCCAGTCCGGTAATGCTGATGCCCAGGGTAATCAACACCATAATTTGCCCAGTGTAGCGCAATTGGTTATATCGGGCCTGGGTCAGGGATATCGCGACCAATAATACTTCCAGAAACATGGCCAGCCATAGTACCCCCAAAGGTTGGTTGAACCACTGACCGCCAATCAGGATGGCACTGAGAAACATCGTGGGAATAACTAGCGCCAGGATCCGGCCCAAAGTGGCGGCTACTATGGTGAATGCATTGTTTTTTTGCATAATACGCTTGCCTCGTGGTTGATCATAATAATGTTGGTGTGGACATGATACCGGGCTGGGATGCACGGGTGGTTAGTAACCAATCAAAAACGGAATTTAATAACAAAAGTATATCGTAAAAGTGTCGTGGATAACGAGCAATTCTGTCGAATATCCATGGCAATTCGGCGTCAGCTATGAGTTTGGTGGTCGCAGGTGGCGGTTCTGGCTGCTGGGAGTGCCGTGGGTTACTGCGACTTTGTGGACCGCTCCACGGTGGCCGCTGCTAGTGGCTGGCCCTATTACCGCGGAGCACCCCACACGCCGCAGTTCACCGTCCCGGCCTACGCTGCCGCCACACCGCATCCAACTAACTAACAATTGACAAGTGTCTCACCAGGCGCTAACATAAACTTCATAATTGATTGTAGTTGTGTACGATGGGATGAGTAGCTAGTGTCCTGCCTACAGAGAGCCGACGGTTGGTGCGAGTCGGTGGCGGACGCTGGTGAAGATGGTCCCGGACACTGACCGCGGCTGAGCAATGCAAAGTCGTGGCGGGGGCTCCCGTTACCGGGCGTAGCCATGTTCGTGGCGAAAGGGGACGCATGTGTCCCGAAACAAGGTGGTACCGTGGAGCGACACTCCGCCCTTGTCCGTGATAGCGGACGGGACGGGGTGTTTTTATATCGCAGCTCCACGCCCGGTACGCCACAACTAAATTCCGGATGTCTAGCCGGCGTCCCAGAGGAGGCAATGAAGTGAATCTTTGGCATATTATTACGAGTTCGACCCCACAGCTACTAGCTGCGGGCTTCAAGTACACGCTTCCCATCGCCATTATTTCGTTTATCCTGGGGTTGGTGCTCGCGCTGCTCACGGCGTTGGCGCGGATTTCACAACGCGGCGGCCTGTTCAACATCGTGAAGTGGATCTGTAACTTCTACGTGTGGCTCTTCCGGAGCACCCCGCTACTGGTCCAGTTGTTCATCGTGTTCTTCGGTCTGCCGTACTTGAAAATCAAAGGGGTCTTTCCCCACGGCATCCAGATGGATCCGGTGATAGCCGGCATTCTGACCTTCACTCTGAACACAGGGGCCTACTGTAGCGAGACCATCCGTGGCGCGATTCAGTCAATTCCCAACGGCCAGTGGGAGGCCGCCGCAACCATCGGGATGACCCGCAGCATGGCCCTCCGTCGTATCATCATTCCGCAGGCGTTGCGCGTGTCCCTGCCACCTTTGGCTAACAGTTTCATCAGCCTGGTCAAAGACACGTCGCTGGCCGCCTCGATTACCATCGTCGAGATGTTCGAGGTGAGCCAACAGATTGCCGCCGCCAACTACCAACCGCTGGTGATGTACACGCTGGTCGCCGTCTACTACGCGATTGCCTGTACCCTGCTTGCCTGGGTGCAGCATTACCTGGAAAAATGGACGTCGCGGTACGTCACAACGACCAACTAGGGAGGGGATGATGACCCATGATTAAGATAGAGCATCTTGATAAGCAGTTTGCGGAACACCACGCGTTGCAGGACATCTCCGCCGAGTTTCCGGAGCACCAGACGACCGTGATTCTCGGGCCGTCCGGGTCGGGGAAGTCCACTTTGTTACGGAGTCTCAACCTCCTGGAGCGGCCGGAACGGGGCCAGTTCGACTTTGACCAAACGCACATCGATTACAGCCAGCCGATTAGTGACGCGACGGTGCTCGACGTGCGGCGGCGGACGGAGATGGTGTTCCAGCAGTTCAACCTGTTTCCGCACCTGACCGTGCTGCAAAACCTCATCGAGGGGCCGGTGCACGTCCTCAAGCAGGACAGGGCCGCCGCCACCGACCACGCCCAGGAGCTGCTGGGCAAAGTCGGCCTGGCGGACAAAGCTGACGTCTACCCGAGCTCCCTGTCCGGGGGCCAGGCCCAGCGGGTGGCGATTGCCCGCAGCCTGGCGATGCGGCCGGAATACATCTTTCTCGACGAGCCGACCAGCGCGCTGGACCCAGAGCTGGAGTTGGAAGTCCTGAAGGTACTCCTGCAAATCGCGCGGGAGGAACAGTCGATGATCATCGTGACGCATAACATGGCGTTTGCACAGAAGGTGGCGGACAAGATTCTGTTCGTGGAGGACGGTCAAATTCGGTTTGACGGTACTAGCGACGAATTTTTCCACACCGACAACGAGCGCATCCGCAACTTTGTGTCCGCGATGACCTTTGCCACGCTGGATTAATGTCGTTGCGTTATTATAGAAGTAAATTATCCTGAGGGGGATTCAATTATGAAGTTTAACTGGAAGAAGATTGCCGTTGTGACCGCCACGGTAGCGGGCGCGCTCACGTTGGCCACCTTTGGTCAGACCGGCACCACCCACGCCGCCAGCAACTACAAGAGCGAGCTGGTGCACAAAGGTGAGTTGACCATCGGACTCGAGGGAACCTACAAGCCCTGGTCGTACCGCAAAGACGGCAAGTTGACCGGGTTCGAGGTGGACCTGGGTAAAGCGATTGCCAAGAAACTGGGCGTGAAGGCGAACTTTGTGCCGACCAAGTGGGACTCGCTAATTGCCGGCTTGGGTAGCGGCAAGTTTGATACCGTCCTGAACGACGTGACGCCGACCCCAGAAAGACGGAAGGCCTACGCGTTCAGCACCCCGTACGTTTACAGTCGGTACGCGTTGATCACCAAGTCGGGCAGCAAGCTGACCACGCTCAAGAGTGTCAAGGGCAAGAAGCTGGTCGAGGGTACCGGGACCGACAACGCGGACGTGGCCAAGAAGGCCGGGGCCAACATTACCTGGAACGGCGAATTTGCGACGACTTTGCAGATGATTAAGCAGGGCCGTGCGGATGGTACCATCAACTCGACGCCAACGTGGTACGCCTACAAGCAGGACAACGCCACCAAGGGGTTGAAGGCAACGGTGTTGAAGAACAGTGAGGTCAAGCCCGCTAAGGTTTCGGCGTTGCTGGATAAGAAGGATAAGAACCTCCAGAAGCGTGTGAACAGCGCGATTAAGGCGCTGAATAAGGACGGAACGTTGAAGAAGCTGTCCACGAAGTACTTTGGTACGGACATCACGAAGTAGCTGGTGAGTGCACAAGAAGGGCCGCAACCCTGCGGCGTACCGATACTGGGTGACCAGTGTGGGTGCTGCGGGGATGCGGCCTTTTTGGGCGCGTTTTGTTCGCGGGGCAAAAATGCAACCAGAGTGAGCAATTTTTGCGATAAATTGATTTTTAGGAGCCATTAATGCGCTAATTTTACACGGTATGAGGAGCGGGGCATCCGCATTTGGGTTTGGGCCCGCAAAACAAGTTTGAACGAACGCTCTGTATTTTAACTGTCCACAACGTATTCACCCTTGATAGGCTAGAACATGCAGAAGTTAAAGGCGGTAGCTGTATATCAGTACGGAGGTGATGTCTATGATACTGATGGACAAAACTAACGGAAGGCATACAGTAATGACTGTTTACCAGTCGCTCTCGCTGATGATTATGTTCACAGTATTGTGCATAACCATCATTAACGCTAACAAGCGTTAAAAAAGAGAGCTATCCCCCGAAACTTTGGCAAGGTACGGGGATAGCTCTTTTTCTCGTAACTGGCTACCGCATTAGCGGCTGTAGGGGCCGTGTTTGCGCGCGGCCTCTTTACATATACATAATAACACCATCCGCGGGCCCCCGACAATAATTCCGGGCGGCTAACAGCATGGTCGGTGTCACTGGCAGCAGAGACTGCAAATTTATGTTGCAGTATTGTGCCTAACCATCATTAACGCTAACAAGCGTTAAAAAAAGAGAGCTATCCCCCGAAGCTTTGGCGAGTAAACGGGAATAGCTCTTTTTGTCGTAACTTGCTACTGCATTAGCGGCTGTAGGGTCCGTGTTAGCGCACGGCCACCCTGCACATTTATGCTAACATCCCTTTCAACTATGAGGCAACGATTCCGGCCAGGAAAGTAGCACAGTAAATTATGGGTGGGCAAAAGTCGCAATTCTTGCTTGCATTATCCTTCCGGTCCCGGCCGGTGCGCGCCAGCAAAGTACCCCTAAGTGCGTATTAGGTACAGGACATATTTTGAGATATGCGCAAAAGTGTCGCTAATCGCTGTCACAGAGGCATAGCACTGCGCAAGAACAATATGCGCTGCGTCCCTATTCGTGTGGTGACGACGGATCCCGTTCTGGCGGTGTTCACGTCCACAATTGCGCATATCGTAAAATATGTCCTGTGTCCTATCGCGTCATTTCTCCGTTCAACTGCGCCGCGCGCCACACCCATCCGCATTCGTTGTACGCCAAGATGCCCGCCGTTATCGCAAAACGGCGGGCATCTGACGTATCGTAGTAGTCAGCCTTGGGTACGCGTACCGAAAAAAATTCGGCCAGACAGCGATTGCAGGTAGCGGCCGACCACGCTGTGTTCACCATCGCTACCACGAGCCGGGCTCGCACGGACACGACCGATACGGACTACGCCGCAACTCACAAAGAGTACGACGTAACCACGCAGGTCAACAAGCCAAGGTCGCTGACCACCGATGTGACGCCAGCGAGCGTGACTGCTGCGGATACCAACCTGAGCGACTTTGCGGCCGACGATGGTAGCGGCAATGGTAGCGGCAATGGTAGCGGCAATGGTAGTTACACGGCTGAGTTCACCTACACGGCTAACACGCATGGCTACACCGTCGTACCAGAAGGAACAGACGGCAACCCAATTCTAGGGACGACGCCGGTCGACGAAACTGGTACGACAGGTGACCCAATCACTGTACCGGACATTCCGGGTTACACGCCAGATCCATCGGCCTCGAACACGTCAGTTCCTGGCGGTAATGGTTCCATTTCCGTCACCTACACTGCCAACAAGCAGACGCCCAACATCAACTTTGTGGATCAGGACGAAAACGTTGTCCAGACCATGACTTTGACCGGTAATAGCGGTACTGCCATCGACCACAGTGGTGTGGCTGCGGCTATCACTGCGCTGACGGCTGACGGGTACACGCTGATTAACGACGGCACGCTCAACGCTACCTTTGACCACGACGATACCGCGGTTCAGACCCTGACGGTTACGCTGAAGCACCAACAGCGGACGTTGCCATCTACTGGTGGTGACAGCACGACTAAGCCAGCAACACCGGCTAAGCCAGTGACGACAACGCCAGCACCAGCAGCCTATGCCGCACCAACGGCCCAGAAGCCAGCGGCAACCACCACGTCGACCACGACGCGGACGCTGCCAAGCACGGGTGGAGCAAAGCGGACGTTACCACAAACGGGTGACGACCAGACTAACTTACTCTCGGCACTGGGACTCGGCATGGTTGGTATGCTTGGACTGTTCGGTCTCGCCGGCAAGAAGCGTAAGGACGACGACCAGTAGGCTGTAGCAAACGCAACGAAGAGATTGAGGTGAAGCAACATGTCCCAGATGATTGATTTAACTGGTCAACGTTTCGTACGGCTAGTAGTGCTTCGACGTGAGGGGACGGCGGCAAGCGGAAACGCAAAGTGGCTATGCCAATGCGATTGTGGCAACCAGACCAATGTTAACGGGTATAATTTACGCCACGGTGTCACGCGTAGTTGCGGGTGCCTGGCACGAGAAAATTCCCGCGCACGTCTGGCTCAGCAAAAGCAAATTTGGCGCGAATCTGGGACCCACTTTGTCCGGGACAACGCTACGTACCACCGGCTCCGCACTAGCAATTACAGTGGCGTGGTTGGGGTATCGTACGATGCTAAGCAGGATATTTGGGTAGCGCGGCTGATGGTTCATGCCAAGCTGGTGTTGAATAAAACATTCGCCAGCTTTACGGAAGCCGTACAGGCCCGCCTCCAACCGGAGCGCCAATTCCTCCCCGCCAAAGCCTGGCAGTTCGTAGTCTTTGACCACACGCCACAGCAACAAACGCGGCATATCGTCGCGATTAATGGACACGCACTGGAGGAGTAATCCGTAGGTGCGGATCCACAAAGTAACGCCCCCTAGGCTGAAATGATGGCCGGGGGGCGTCTTTGTTGTGGTGTCGGCGAAATAATTGTGGCGGAAGGGGAGCGTTAAAATGCCAACGGAATTGGATAAGGCCATCGCAGCAGTGGAGTCGGGTAATGTTGTTCATCATGGCAGCATTGAAGATTATCTCAAAGAGGTTGACGGCTATGATGAGGGTTGACCCCGTTCTGGTTTAAGATTGCCAACTTAAAAGGTTGTTCAAGAAGCACGATCGAGGTATTGGCCTACATGCTTTGTTGTAACCGGCACACACGATGCTGTTTATAAATAGTCTCGATAAAGCAAAAATAATGTCTAATTACGAACCATAAAATGACGCCCCCTAGGATGGTAGCTTAGGGGGCGTCATTGTGTAAGTGTTCTTATCATTTTTTTTATGAGATTTTGGGGCAATACTTTGAGCCCACGGACTAAAATCAATTGTTAATGATTGCGTTTTTGGGATCCAGCAAATTATAATTAAAATGTAATCGATTACATTATCTGCATTTACCCTACTAGTTTATGACGGAGGATTTGCAAATGAAAAATGTAAGATCGAAATTATTTTTGTTGTTAGCCTTTTTATCGATGTGTGTTGGGGTATCATTTCAGAATAGTAACCATGTTCAGGGTACAGAATCGCATGGGTCATTAGTATCGGCGCAGGGATATGCCAGTTCAAATATGGGTGCAGCAGATACCGTCCCGATAACAGGAGTATCGGTACATTATAATGGAACGCTTTTTGTGGGTGATACTAACCAGATCATATACACATTGAGTCCCACAAACGCAAATAATTTCCAAATCACCTGGACTTCAAGTGACGAAAACGTATTAACAGTCGACGAAAACGGTTTGGTTACTACACATAGTCCTGGCCAGGCAACGGTAAGCTATAAGGTGACTCAGGCTGGTGTAAGTAATTATTGGACTGGAGAGCTGCTGTATTCGGTTAGTGTTAATGACACTGTGCCAATGACTGGGATTAACGTGCACTACCAAGGGAATATTCGGCCGGGTGAGCAGGAACAATTGACTTACAAGCTCACTCCCGCAGATGCCAATAACGAAACAATCACGTGGCAATCTAGTAATACTGAGGTCGCTACGATTTATGCAAATGGGGTTGTGCATGCCATGAATGCCGGTACCACCACTATTAGTTATGTTGCCCGTCAAAAAAATGAGGTAAACTATTGGACCGGACACTTTGATTATACGGTGTTACCTGCCATCGAACCGACGAGTATTAGTTTTTCGCAATCACAAGTTGATGTGCAACCAGGAACTAACCAGAAACTGGCAGTGCAGATTATGCCAGAGAATGCGACCGATTTATCTCTGACATGGTCATCAAGCAATGACGGAGTGGCAAGCATTTCTTCCGATGGCGAATTGACCCCCATTAGTTTAGGCACGACAACCATTACAGCAATAACGGCGAACGGTTTGTCGGCCACCTTATTAGTTAATGTGGTGAACGAGCAATCCTTAACCGATTTTACGTTTACATCAGATGACTACGATATGGCAGCTGGACAAACTAAAGTCATGCAGGCACAGGTAACTCCTCTGCACGGAACATTTGCGAGTATAACTTGGGCTTCCGATAATTCCTTTGTCGCCACAGTGGATAGCAGCGGTCTGGTGAGGGCTCAGGCGCCGGGAATCGCTAAAATTACTGGCACTGCAACTGATACATTCGGCAATCAATTCAGTGATACACACGAGTTTACGGTAATGTTGGCTGATGTGGGTAGTTTGCCTATAGCGGTGAATCAAGCTGATGTCGTGTCAGTGCTAACTAGTGATGATATTAAGACGCTACTTAGTGCGGGAGGAATAAATTATGCGGACGTATGTCCGTTTACCGGCTTCCGTTTTGCCAGCAATACCATTTATTACTCAATTGATTCAAATTTAACGGATCTAGTGGTCCAGGATGGGACAAGTTATGCACAGCAGGATTTAGCGATTGCTGCGATTGCGAGTTGGAATGAAGCTTTGAAAAACGTAGGCAGCACTGTACAGTTTGTGCCCGCTGACGAAGATAATGCAGCTACCTTGTTCTTTGAGGAGGGAGATAATACCAACCCAATCTTGGTAGGACATATGGGCGTAACCTCGGATAAATTTTCCTACGATACGATGCTGTATATTGAACCGGTAATAATTAGAACGAATCTCGATGAAATCGGCACTCAGGCGGGCTATGATAACCTTCTGGAGCTATTCCAGCATGAGTTAGGGCACGCATTGGGATTGATTCATTCTAGTAATGTAGATGACTTAATGTGGTATCAAGATCATGGACAAAGTGGTATTACTGTGGGAGACACAATTGGTGTACTGCTTAACTATACGTTGCCTGTTGGGTGTAATAGCGACAATACGTTGGGAATAGCGAAGGGCTGACTGATAAGTGAGATGACTAGTTTAATCTGTAATATTGACTGAAAATGCTTTGATTCAGGTATATAAAAAAGTGCCGTACGTTCTTCCCACTAAGTTTGATGGGTACGAGTGTACGGCATTATTTGTATAGGGCGTCGTGTGGACCGGTAGCAGTAAGCAAGATGACCAGGCCACCATAATTTAAAAAGGTTTTTTCAGAAGTCGTTTAATTCATCTATCAGATCCCGGCCTTTAATCAATTTTCATAGCTATCCACTTTCCTCAAGTAATCGTCAAAGCCCATTGGTCCAACTGTTTTGCCAGATTCCACGTCAGCAATTGCTTGTTTTAGCTCCAGGGTGGGTCCGAGCTCAACCTTGAACGGTATAGTATGTTCTCGTTCTACGGCCTTTAAAGTCATCGTTATTAATGTGCTCATGTCGAGGCCCAGCGCATCGAGATCTCTTTGCACACTTTCCTTCAGTTCTTTATCCACCCGTACACAAATGGTTGCATCCTTAGTGGTCATTTCGTTTACCTCAATTGTTGTTAACTGCTCTCTATTACACTATTGATGGCAATGTCGTTCGAATAAGTGCGGCCACGAAGCAAGCTGCGCAAAAAAATGTCGCCCCGTAACTCGGGACGGCATTTGTTTTGCTACCTTTCATTAAACCCGCGTCAAGTCCCGGTTGTTCCGCCGTGCAATCAGCGGCAGGATCAACCCAAGTGCAATCAGAATCAGTGGGGTGACGACGTTCAGCGCCAGCTGGAACCACCACTGGCCGGGGTCGGCTGCCATGTTAATCTTCGGCACCATCCCCATAATGCAGGCAAAGGCGGTGAAGAAGAAGCACCAGCCACCAACAATCATCCCGGTGGTTTTATGCTTAATGAACATGTAGTCCGACTGGTACTTGTCGATGTGGTGGCTGAGGAAGATGAACGCTAGGAACACCCACAAGTACCGCAGCGGCATCACGACTGAATTCAGGTTCAGCAACCAGTTGTACAGTTGGTTCATGTTGCCCATGTTGAATGCAGGTAGCACGATGATGATGCTGACCAGGATTCCCGTCAGGTAGTACCCGTTGATTGGCGTACCGCGCTTGTTCAACTTGGCCAGTTTCCGCGGAATGAATTCGGGGTCGGCGTCACCCAGCATGATTTTCAGCGGTGCGTCAATGGAGAACGCCAGCGCCGAAATCTGAGCCATCGCTTGGGCAATGGAGTAGAGAATGACGAAGACGTTGCCGACGTGGTAGTAACCACCCAGCTTGGCAAAGGCTTCATACGCCCCGTTGGCCATCAGGTCTTGGGGAATGTGGTTGGAGTTAAACAGCATCCCCATCCCGAACGACCCCAGGATGGCACAAAGGGCCACCATGCCGGCCAGCACCAGCATCCCCAGTGGGAACTCGCGGGAGGCGTGCTTGGTGTTGTTAACGTACGGCGAAATCTTTTCCGCACCACCAACGGCGAAGACCAGCATCGAGATGGTGGTGAAGTAGTTCAGGTTGAACTTCGGCATGTAAGTACTGAGTTCGTCCATCCGGGGAGTGGCTATGTGCGCGCCTTTGGTCATCATCGGGGCGGAGACCGCCAAAATGATAAACAGGATGGACATGATGAACATCGCCGTCCCGGCCACGGAGCCGATGCGGTTCAAAGTGGTGAGCCCGCGCGCGGACAGCCACAAGAACGCCAGGAAGAGGGCCAGACAAATGAGTGCGACCGTCATCGAGCTGACGGTGTTGACGAACGAACCGTTACCCTTGAACAGCCACGACAGGGAGATGAGAATCCCCTGCGGTTTCTGCGCCAGGTACGGCACGTGGACCACCCAGTAGGTCCACGCGGCGTAGTACGCTAGGCGCTTAGTGGACGTGCGTTTAATCCATGAGGACACACCACCATTTTCGTCCTTGAAGGCTGAACCCAGTTGCCCGACAATCAGGGCGTACGGTACAAAGTAGAGCAGCATAATCAGAATCCACGAAACGACCACCGATAGGCCTTGTTGGGCGTAGTTGTTGACGACGTTACCCAGGCCCCAGACCGCCACAAACGCAATCAGGGCAACGTTAAACCAGCGTAACTGCTTTTTGTTATCCGCCATGTTGTTCACCTATCCTTTGCTGAATATAAGTTAATATTGCCTTAATTTCAGTATACGGGGATGATCAATTATTTCGGCGAGAAACCGCCTTCAACATGCTAAGAAGTTCATGGGTTTATTCTAATTTAGGCGTACAATTGCCGTTATAACGGGTGTTATGTCGGCTGTACTGATTGCGCAACTTTGGGCAAAGGGGACGGAATGCGCAAAAACATGGTGCAATTTGTGGCGGCAGTAAAATAGCCGCACGGTTAAGCGTACGGCTAGTAACTCAAATTAACGGTTATTCTGCTTCATGGGTGATGCCGGCTGGTGCCGAAATGCGTTCACGCCGCTCCGCGAAAACGTTGATCACCAGGGCCACAATCATCAGCCCCAGTGCCAACAACATAATGTTGTGCAATCCGTGATGTAAAATCACGCGCATCGCCGGTAGCAACCGGCGCGGCAGGTCGCCCACACTGGCAGCATCACTCAGCTTGTTCAGCATCGCCATGGTGATTTTACCACCAGATTGGGCTACCCCGGAACGGAGCGCGGCGTTCATGATGATGCCGTAGATTGCGGCGGTGAACGTCTGGCTGAGCATCCGGATGAGGTAGCTAAACGAAGTGGCGGCGGGGACGTCCTGGCGCTCGGCGTCTTGCTGGACTTTGGCCTGTAGCTCGTTAAAGCACGCGCCGTTGCCGAAGCCCTCGAACGCGCCAGCCACTAAGATCAGCCAATATGGAGCGTGAATCCCCATCAGCGCCATCATCACGAAGGCCAGCGTCAACGTGATGATGCCCAGACCGATGACACGGTGCGGCGAGAGGTATCGGCGCAACGGCGCGACTGACTCCGACCCGAAGAAATCGGTGAACGAGCTAGGAATCTGCGTGGCCCCACCAATGAGGGCGCTGGTGCCGATAATACCTTGCGCCCACATGGGACTGTAGGTGAGGAACGCCATGAACGCGCCCCAGATGATGGTGAATAGGGCAAAGTCGGTTACGAGGGCGCGGTTGCGGAACAGACGGTTGGGGATGATGGGGTCCGCCGCGCGATTTTCCACGTGGATCAGCGTCGTAATGGCGGCCGCGGCCATTACCCAAATCAGTGCGACTAACCACCAGCTGGTCACGCCAATGAGTTCGATACCGCCGAGCATGGCAATAATGCCAATGGCCATGAGGCTGCCGCCGAGGTAGTCGATTTTCTGTTGCACCTTTGCTTGCGGACGGGGTAGGCGGTAGAACGCTTGGACTAGCGAAGCTGATAGGAGGCCGATGGGGACGTTAATGTAGAAGACCCAGTGCCAGGTGAACGCGTCAACGATGTAGCCACCCACTAGCGGGCCGATAATGGTGGCCATGCTGTAGCTGGCGGACACAAAGCCGAGGGCTTGCATCCGTTTGCGTGGCTGTTTGTACAACTCGGCGTAAATTATGTAGGGCAAAGAAATCATGCCGCCGTTACCGAGGCCGGCGATAGCGCGCGTGATGATGAGAAACAGGATGTTCGGCGACAGACCCTGGAGAAATGAACCGAGGACAAAGAAAAGGGCGGCGAGCTGGTAGCTGCGCTTGTTACCGATATGCTCGCCCAATTTACTCCAGACAAGGGTGCTGACGGCGGTACCCAGCAAGAAGATGGCGACAATCCAGCCCATCAACTCAATCCCGTGGAGATCCGCGATGATGGAGGGGAGGGCCGTATTAATAATGGTAGAATCCAACCCACTCATGGCGTTGGACAGTAGCAAAGCAATGGTGACGATGAGCACGTTGCGTTTGGACACGATAGAAGCCTCTTTCTGAAAATATTCACACCTATACATATTACCGCTAATCCGACCATAAGCAACGTGCAACACCGGTGGATTTTGGTCCATACAGCGCAGGTTGCTGCGGTGGTGGTTTCGAACCCGCGGGTGGGCTTTGGGACTGCGGCTTACGTGCCCTACGCCGTAGATTGCTACATCCGCACGCTCCGGCCGTTCCGGCCTCCCACGAAGTTTATAGCCCGAGAAAAACATTCGGTCTATAAACTTTGCCGCCCTACGTCACTTCGTTCCTAGGGCGCTTCGGGGTCGCAGCAACTACGTTTCCGGACACGACGCCTCCGTCCCAAAGCTCACCCACGGGTTCCCGATAGTTCGATGACGGCATGCATTACCAGTGAAACATTACCATCGTCTTTTTATGAGAAGTGGAAACTCGCCCAAAACTTGGTCAGCTACAATTTCGACTATTTCTGTTGTTGAGGATGGTTGGATATGATCCCAATCCGTTTTGGGATGGTCTCCCAAGCGGTTAGAATTCATTATTGGTCGTGTCGTTTTGAGGGACGCGGAGATGATTGAACTTGGAACGGTGAACAGTTACCGTTGGTTGTACTGGCGTGGTGGTGGAGGTCGCGGGGACCAGCCGCTCACCCGGAACCACCACGCCAGTACGGCCAGCCAATAGCAGCGGTCACCGCGGAGCGGCCCACAAAGTCGTAGCACGCCACATCACCCCCGCCGGCCAGAACCGCCAACTGAAAAAACCACACTTTGTTCACATTTATCGGACCTAACAGTTTTATAATGTTGCTATTAACCATTGACGGGGAAAAGGGGACATTACAACATGTTGGCATACGATTTTATGAATCAGGCGCAACCGCAGGGTAAGACCATGATGCTCGATAAGGGGCTCGGTCTCAACGCGGTTGACGACCTGTTGGCCACGGCCGGAGACTACATCAGCTTTGCCAAATTTGGCTGGGGAACCGCCGCGACGATGAACCGCGACCTGATTGCCGCCAAGACCGCAAAGTACGACGCCGCGGGGATTATGCCTTACCCTGGTGGTACCCTCCTGGAAGTAGCCGCCATGAACGGTCATTACGACCAGTTTTTGGTGGAGACCAAGGCGCTGGGGTTCAAAGGTGTCGAGGTTAGTGACGGTTCCACCCAAATGGGGGCTACAACCCGGGACGAGTTAATCAGCAAAGCGCGTGAGGCGGGCTTCTTCGTGATTTCTGAAGTGGGGAAAAAGAATCCGGAACTGGACCATGAGCTAACCGTGGATGAACGGTTGGATCTGATTAATAGTGATTTGAACCACGGCGCGCATTACGTCATCCTAGAAGCGCGTGAGGCCGGCAAGAATATCGGTATTTACGACGCTAACGGTAACATTATTGACGATGAACTTGATGCGTTGGCTGCTAATGGCACCGACCAACTCATCTTTGAGGCCCCGCTGAAGAACCAGCAGGTCGCGTTGATTTTGAAGTATGGCACTCAGGTTAACCTGGGTAACATTGCTTACGATGAGGTCACATCCGTGGAGACGTTACGTCGCGGGTTGCGGGCCGACACGGTTGGCAAAGTTTAGGTAGGGGAAAGCATGAAACGTATCTTTATCATCCGGCACGGCAAGACTGCGTGGAATTTGGCCAAGCGGCTGCAAGGCGCAGGCGCCGATAGCCCGTTGTTGACCGATGACCTCATCCAGTATCGCCAGTTGGCGCAGTATCTTGATCAGTACCAGTTCAAAGCGGCGTATTCGAGTCCGCTTGAACGGTCTATGCACACCGGTCGGATTGTCACCGGCTACCTGCAGCAAAGTCACCTGACCGTTCAACCAGTCGCGGGGTTAACGGAAATTTCCTTTGGTCAGTGGGAGGGGCGGACTCGCGACGAGTTGGTGGCGCAGCACCTAGACTTGTTCCGCAAAATGTCCCGCCGCGAAAATGATCCTGGCCTGTCTGCAATTGGTGTGGAGGACTTTAACGTGGCCCGCCGCCGTTTTGCGGATGCCGTTCGCCTTATTGCCGCCACGATGGGGCCTGACGATAACGTTCTGATTTTTAGCCACGGTGGCATTAACCAACTCGGTATTAAGGAACTGACGGGTAACGAGCACCTGCTAGGCCTCAAGAACCTGTCCACGTCGATTGTGGCGCCCCATGACGGTGGCTTTGCCCTAGACGTTTACAACCAGACGGCGTACCTCGACCAGGTGGACCTGAACGAGGGCAACGTATCGATTTTGTAACCAAAGTTATGTAGAAATTGGGGTCGTGAATGCGTAATTCGCGGCCTTTTTCTTGTATACTGGTGATTAGTTGCATTCAAATAATGTAAATTTTAAATCGAGATTGGTGGGGTCAGCACGTCTATGTCAATTACAACTAGTAGTCGCGGTCGGGGTTTTGCCAGCGTTATCGTTGGGACAATGTTCTGGGGGTTGTCGGGTGCGGTCGCCCAATTTTTGTTCGCCAACCTGCACGTGCAGCCATTATGGTTGGTGGGTGTGCGCTTATTGGGAGCAGGATTGCTCCTATTGGGTTACACCGCCGTGCGCCGCGGCACCGGTGTTTTCAGTATCTGGCGTAACCGCCACGATGCGTTTTTACTGGTCGTCTTTGCTATCTGCGGCATGATGCCGTCGCAACTCACTTATTTTCTCGCGGTGAGTTACGGCAACGCCGCCACGGCGACCGTTCTCCAATTCCTGGGACCGCTATTTATCATCATCTACTTAGCGCTCGCGAGCAGGCAGTGGCCCCGCCGCGTCGACGTGGTTTCCATTGTCGTCGCACTGGTGGGTACGTACCTCTTAGTGACGCAGGGGCGGCTGACGTCACTCGCACTGGCCCCGGCCGCCGTGCTGTGGGGTGTACTCGCGGGTGTGAGCCAGGCAAGCTACACGTTGTTGCCGCGGCAGTTACTCCGGCGCTACGACGAGACACAGGTCGTCGGCTGGGCGATGCTGATTGGTGGCGTACCACTGTGGCCGGTGTTAGGCGTCACGGGCATGCCGCACCTAGGTTGGGTGGGCGTGGCCGCAATTGCGTTCATCATCGTCTTTGGGACGCTATTCGCCTACCTGCTATATCTCAAGAGCCTGGCGTACATTCCGGCCAGCACGACGGGAATGCTGAGCGCGTTTGAACCGTTGACGGCGACGGTTACCACGGTGCTGTTTCTCGGTACAAAGTTGGCCGGGGCCGAGATTGTCGGTGGCGTGCTCATCTTACTAACGACGGTTCTCCAGGCGCTGCCGGCGCGTCAGGCCACCAAAGTAGAACGATAAATGTGCAGCTTTGGGGATGGTGCCACTCAACGTAATTGACTTTCGCCGGGGGATGACTACCATTAAGGGTGTAAGTCCTTTCACCGTGGTGAAGCGACGACCAAGCATACCTCCCAGCTTCGACTGAGCAACTCGCGCCAACTTTGCGTTCCACGGCACGGGACGGCGTTAAAACTCAGTGGAGGCTGATAACGATGGCAAAAGACGAAACGGAAGCAAAAGCATTTTTGAACAACGCGGCGGATGAACCGGACGCGGTGTTTGTGCGGATTGAATTCTACGACCAGGTGGACCTGGACCCGGCGAACCACCCAGATTTGAAGGATATGGGTACCTGGGAGTGGAACGCGGCGCACGACCACCTGATGTTGATTGATCCTGACGGTAAGTCGTTCAACGTACGCAAGTTTATGACGGTGCTCCGTCATGATGGCGTACCCGAAACGGCTTATGAAGTGCGGAAAATTGCCGCTAAGGATGCCAAGCCAGAACTTGTGGCTTAGCGAATACGTAAATTGGGCTCCTCAACACCGCAATGGCGGGTTGGGGAGCTTTTTATATGGTCACGGTCGGCACTGTCCCGAGAATGCAACGAGTTATTGCAGTTTTTGACCGGTGGCGGAAAGATTGGTTAATACTGCAAAAAAATTGTGTTAATACCATAAATCCGCGCGGTGAGCCGTTTGCAATTAAATACAGGATGTTTGTTATTTCATGCAGAAATAATGTTGATAGAACTTTGTTGCCAACTCCTAAACGTCATTTTATTCATCCCAGGCGTATCAATACTTTTATACAAGTAATTTCCCAGCCGCATTTATAAATTCGGTTGTTTGTGGCCCTGAACTACCCACGCTATGATGTCCGTATAGTCGTGATATTAATAGCAATTAACCGCGATTCTGCGGTCATAATGACGGAGGGATTAATTGATGAAGCAGACAAATCAACGGGGTAACAAAGTGGTGCTGACGTCCATTATACGTCGGGTTAAGTTATATAAGGATGGTTGTCGGTGGTGTGCCACGGCCGCAGCAGTTGCGTGTGGCCTGGCAATTGGCGGTGGTGTTGTTCGCGCAGACACGGTTGACAGTACGGAGGCCACGCCTAGCGTTACGGCAACCAGTAACGCTGCCGAAGTCACCAATACCGTTGCGCTCGCGAGTTCGGCCACCAGTGCTGCGGCCAGTACCGCGGTCAGTTCCGATAGTGGTGTGACGTCACCAGCCGTCTCGTCCGCAGCACCAGCCGGTACGGACAGTGGGGCTGGGGATACAGACGTAGTTCAGTATGGTTCGCCAACGACCAAAGCTTTGGGGAGCACGGACGGTCGGCAGCAAGAAAAGAGTTACCGTGTCACGTATGAATATAGTGACGAGAACGGTCGTAGTCTCCGTAAAGACGAGAACGTGCGGACTTCCGTTGGCCCTGATGGCGACGGCATTGCGGCGCCACGGGAAACGGTTGCCGGCCTGCCCTTGGACTACGACCAGTCGACGGCGCAATTTACGCGCAGCGGTGACAAGGCCACTTTGACTGAATGGCTCGCCGATTTGGATGATGGAGCGACGATGGCCGATTTACTTGCCTACGTGGACGACTACCTCTATAAAAACGGTCGGGTGGGCATCACCATGAGTGGTGAGTTCGACCTAGTTTATGCGGCCCAGAGTCGGGTAAGCACTGGCTCCGCGGCGTCAGTTACTATTGGCGACTACTATGATTACACGCAGGCGGGCGCGGAAACTGATACCGACCCGCAGACACGGGTGGCGGTGCCCGGTGCACTCAGTGTCAGTGTGGAAGACTACTACGAGCACAAACTGCCCACCACGGATCCACAGGTACGGACCCTAGTGCCAGACGCGGTGAGTGTTAAGGCCAGTGACTACTATGAGCACAAGTTGCCCACCACTGACCCGCAGGTACGGACGGCCGTCCCTGAAGCATTGAGCGTCGGCGCGGACGACTACTACAACTACATGCAGCCAGGTGCAGAGACCAATACGGATCCGCAAACTCGGGTGACGGTACCTGACGCCGTGAGTGTCACCTTGGATGACTATTACGAACACAAGTTGCCGACCACGGCTCCGCAGGTACGGACGCAAGTCGACGCGACGGCGACAAGCGTGGCGCGGGATGATTATTACAACTATATGCAACCAGGCGAGTTGCCGATGACCAATCCGCAGCACCGTACCCAGGTTCCGGAAGCGGTCAAAGTCACGGCGGATGACTATTACGACAACACACAGCCGGGTGAGTTGCCCACCACGACTCCGCAAACACGGACACAGGTAGGGGCGGCAACGAGTGTGACGCGCGATGATTACTACAACTACATGCAGGCGGGGGAATTACCAACGACCGACGTACAGCGCCGCGTTCAGATACCAGGAGCAATCAAAGTCACGGCAGACGACTACTACGACAACACACAACAGGGTGAGTTATCCACTGAGAGTCCACAAACACGGACCCAGGTAGGTGCAGCGACAAGCGTGAAACCCGGCGACTACTATAACTTTATGCAGGCGAGCAAGTTGCCAGAGACTGATCCGCAAGTTCGGACCAAAGTTGACGCGACTGCCACAAGCGTGACGGCGGACTACTACTACGATTACACGCGACCGGGCGAGTTATCCACCACCAATCCCCAGGTGCGGGCCCAAGTGGACCCGCAGGCGACGAGCGTGACGCGTGATAACTACTACAATTTCATGCAACCAGGTGAGGTACCAACGACAGGACCGCGACTCCGGACGCAGGTTGATGCGACCGCACTCACGGTGACGCGTGAGGATTATTACAACAATATGCAACCGGGTGTATTGCCGACTACGGATCCCCACGTGTACGAAGTAGTGGAGGAAGAAGCGGTTGAGGAGCTGCCCGGTCAGGAAAACACGGATAAAGATACGGCCACGCCAGCTGGCACGCCGGAGCGGCTTGCAGCGGCAGCTTCGTCGGTCACGCCCCAGAATGGTGAGCCAACCACGGGTGGCCCAACGGTGGAGCGCATGGCCAGTAACACTGCGACCAAGGAACGGACACTACCACAAACAGGGGATGAACAAGCCACAGTGTGGGTAGCTTTGGGGATGATGTGCATGGCGACTTGTGCATTGCTCGGTTTCCGCCGTCGTCCGCGTGCATAATAGTGGATAAGTGAACAAATGGGATACTGTAAGCGGGGCACGCAGTTTAGCGGCCCCGTTTTTGGTGGATAACGACGGGACGAATGGGACTCGGTAACTTTGCACATTAATTATCAGCCACACGATTGACAGCGCATACATTTACCGTCTAAACTAGAATTAAGGGTAGTAACTGCAGCCAGGACAAGAGTAATGGGGGCATTGATATGACCACGACTGAACGATTTGTGCGTGGGGCGATTGGGCCGGACAACCGCCTGTTTTCGAACTTCAAGGTAATGGTGGAGACCGCGTTTTACGGCAACAACGTTACCCCGGTGGCGGGCCTCGCGACGGCCTACCAGAATGCGGCCGCAACGCCGGGCGTAGTGGTTACCGACATGCCGGTGGCCCACGCGGCTGACCTCGGGCTGCCAGCCGACGCTAAATTGCTGGTGTCGAATGACGGCAAAGTAGTGGGGCGCACCGCGGCGGCTCGCCGTATTATCGGGCAGCCGGGTATCGACGCGGATTACTACGCCGGTATTTTGCGCGAGGCCCTCTTTGATGGCACCAGTCGGCACTTTGACCGTGGTGACGTAGTGGTCGGCCTGAGCAACGAATTTGCGGTCCGTGCCCACCTTTGCTTGAACCACCGTTCGGCCCCCAACCTCTATTCCTACCTGCTGAACTTTCAGATTGCGACCAAAGCGGCATTGGCCCAGTATGCGGACTCGGCCTCGTTACCAGAGAATGATATCTACCTGTATGCGGATCCGGAGTGGAGCCACCCTGACTTCCCGAACGGACTGGCACTATTCGACCCCGAGCACAACGTGGCCGCGGTGCTGGGACTCCGGTACTTTGGTGAACTCAAAAAGGCGACCTTAACCCTAGCCTGGGCAACCGCCCACCGCAACGGTTTCGTGGCTTGTCATGGTGGTATGAAGCAGTACGATCTAGGTGACCATAAATTTACGATGGCCGCGTATGGGCTGTCAGGCTCGGGGAAATCCACCATTACCTTTGCCAAGCATGGGGATAAGTACCGGGTGAAAATCCTGCACGACGATGCCTTTGTGATTAATCAAGCACGCGGTACGACCACCGCACTGGAGCCGGCGTACTTTGACAAAACGGCGGATTACCACACGGATGACGATGCGGTGCGGTACTTTCTCACCTGCCAGAATGTGGGTGTGACCCTGGATGAGGACGGGCAAAAGGTGATTGTGACGCAGGAATTGCGTAATAATAACGGGCGGGCCGTCAAATCCCGCTACATGACCCCGAACAGGGTTGACCACCTCGCGGAGCCGCTGGACGCGATCTTCTGGATCATGAAGGACGAGACGCTGCCGCCAATTTTGCGGATTACCGACCCGGCGCTCGCGGCGGTCTTCGGCCTGACGTTGGCGACGAAGCGTTCCACCGCGGAGAACTTGGTGGGCAAAATTGACCGGAACCAGCTGGTCATTGAGCCGTTTGCGAATCCATTCCGTTGTTACCCACTGGCGGAGGACTACGCGGACTTTAAGGCACTCTTCAACGACCGGGGGACAGCATGTTACGTACTGAACACTGGCTATTACGGTTCAACAAAGGTGACGCCAGCCGTGACGTTGGGATCCATCGAGCAGGTGGTCAACGGCACGGGGGAATGGCGCGACTTTGGTACGCTGGCGGGGATGCAGTACCTGCCCGTTGACGGCTATCCGGTCGACTTTGCCGATGCCAAATACAGTCAGTCGTTGCAGGCGCGGTTGCAGGCACGCCTCGACTTTGTGGAACAGCAGGATAGTGCCATGGATGGGTACAACCAGCTGCCAAAGGACGCGGCTGAAGTGTTGCGTGGGGTGTTGGCGGAATTGTAAAGTGATTTTCCGGGAATATGTTTCGTAGTCGCCCGTTTTGCATGCCGCGTCTAGGGCAGATAATGTCATTAGACGATGATTTTTTTGGAGACATTCGCCATGGTTAAGAACATTAGTTTTGATGACTATCTCTCTCAGCAGCTTAAAAATCATGAATTTATGGCTGGGTTTAACGCAGAGTCGGCCAAACTTGAAATCGCAGTTGTGGTGCTGAAGGAGCGTGAACGTGCTGGATTAACCCAACGCGAACTGGCAGAACGGGCCGGTGTGCTACAATCAACAATAGCCCGGATTGAACATGGGCATAATACGAGTTTTGATACGATGAGCAAAATTGCATTTGCTTTGGGGAAAAACTTAAGGTTGAGTTTACGTGAGTTGTGCAAAATTTTGCGATGTTGGTCGAACAATACACAAAATATTCTTGTGCAATTTGTGATGCTTTGCTAATTGAAAATTCGACAGAGAGTGAGTCCGTAATTGTAGAAAGGCTTGCTCTTTTTTAATGTACCCGCTACTAGTGACGGTGGCTATTTAGTGACTATGCAATGTAACGGGAACATGCGGACGGGGTTGGGAGTGGAGGCGTCGTGCCTGTAGACGTGGTTGCTACGACCCCGGAGCGCTGTTCGAGCGTTAGCGAGTTACAGCGGCAGATAATTGAGATTGAGTGTTTTTC
>NZ_BCVS01000026.1:0-24424 GCF_001591865.1 Lacticaseibacillus pantheris DSM 15945 = JCM 12539 = NBRC 106106 | reverse complement strand
AACCCGGCCAACGCCGCCGATAACCACTACTGCAGCAATCCACGCCGCAGGGCCCGTAAGCTGCAACCCCGCCGCCACTTTGTCAGCACGGGCCCCAATTTAGTTGTCAGGTGACGGTCGATTTACCAACCGACTTTGCGTTACAATGATGGTTAGTTATTTGCCAACCAACGGAAGGATTTTTGCCATGCTCAGTAAGCGCGAGATGTTTGAAAAACTGGTCGAGCAGATCGACCTGGACCCGGGAATCACCAACGCCCCGGCGTTCAATAGCGCGACCGTCGACCAGGTTGTAGTGCACAAAGAGTCGCGGCGGTACGAGTTCACCTTTACGATGGGTGAAATACTACCCTTTGCACTCTTTAAGGAGTTCGGTAACACACTAGCGGCCGCGTTTAAGGATATTGCGTCCGTCACCGTACACATTGAGGTCGCCCATCCCCAGTATGACGAGGGCCTTGTGCGCGGTTATTGGGAGTACGTCGTGCAGCACGCGACCGTGGCCTCACCATTAGTGCGGCAGCAGTGTGACCGCGTTGTCCCGACCATCCAAGGTCACGACGTTACCATTAGCGTTGAAAACGACGTGGTGGCCCGCTTCTTTTCGGATCAAGGAATTCCTGCGCTTGAGGATGCGTACCACGATGTCGGCTTTGGTGGCCTACACATGCGCGCAGTGGTTGATCAGGCCGCAGAAGCCGCTAGCCTAGAGGCCTTTAACGCTAAGAAAGCGGAGGAAACCGCTGCCCTGGCGGAACGTGCGGCAGCGACCATCCAGCAGTCCAAGGCAGCGAATGCTGATCGGCAGCAGAACGTCAAGGTACAGCTAGGTCGTAATATCAAAGCCGATGATGAACCGCAACAGATGGTGACCATCAACGAAGAGGAACGACGCGTACTCATTGAGGGATACGTTTTCGACGCTGAGGTGCGCGAACTGCGGAGCAAACGCAAGCTGCTTACCTTTAAGATGACGGATTACTCCAGCAGCTTTTTGGTCAAGAAATTTAGTAACAACGCGAACGACGAGGCCGTCTTTGACCAAATCCATAAGGGTATGTGGTTGCGCGTGCGTGGTAGTGTCCAGGAAGACAGCTACAGCCGCGAGCTGACTGTTAACGCACAGGATGTGGTTGAGGTGAGCCACGCGGACCGCGAAGACACGGCCGAGGGTGAAAAGCGGATTGAGCTTCATCTGCACACCAACATGAGCCAGATGGACGCCATTCCCAGCATTTCGGAGTACGTGAACCGGGCAGCCGAGTGGGGCCATGAAGCCATCGCTGTCACCGACCACGCCGTTTTGCAGGCGTACCCTGAAGCCCACACGGCCGCAAGTAAGGCCGGCCTAAAAATGCTCTACGGGGTGGAAATTAACCTGGTCGACGACGGGACGCCGGTTGCGTACCGAGCGGACAAGCCAGCCGTACTGAATGACCAGACGTACGTTGTCTTTGACGTTGAAACTACCGGGTTGTCGGCGGTCTACGACAAGGTCATTGAACTGGCTGCGGTTAAGATGCGCGACGGTGCCGTGATTGATGAATTTGAAGAGATGATCAATCCCGGCTTTGCGTTATCGGACTTCACCATTAACCTGACCCACATCACTAACGAGATGGTTCAGCAGGGTGGTCAGGAAGCCGACGTGATGCAAAAGTTTATCGAGTTTAGCCAGGATAGCATTCTGGTCGGCCATAACGTCACGTTTGATGTGGGCTTCCTCAACGCGGCGTACGACCGGATGGGGGCGCCAGCAATTGACCAACCTGTCATTGACACATTGGAACTATCGCGTTCGCTACACCCTGAGTTGTCGAACCACAAACTGGATGCATTGAGCAAGCGGTACAACATTTCGCTGGAAAACCATCACCGAGCGAACGCGGATGCCGAAGCTACTGGCTACGTAATGTACGCGATGTTCAAGGAGGCTAACGAGCTTCACGGTTGGACTAAACTGAACGAACTGAACGCGCTGGTCGGTCAGGGTGACGCGTACAAGCGCGCCCGTCCGACCCACGCAATCGTCATTGCAAAGACGCAGGCGGGTCTGAAGAACCTCTTCAAACTAGCCAGCGAATCCATGACCCAGTATTATTACCGGGTTCCGCGCGTGCCACGCAGTCGTCTGAACGCGTTGCGTGAAGGGCTCATCGTCGGATCGGCCTGTGATCGTGGTGAAGTCTTTACGGCCATGATGCAAAAGGGGACGGCTGAGGCCGCGGATAAGGCTAAGTACTATGACTACCTAGAAGTACAGCCACTCCCTAACTACTCCCAGTTGCTGGAGGGTCAGTTAGTCTCTGGGCCGGCGCACCTGAAGGATATCATCGGCAAAATTGTGCAGATTGGGCACGACTTGGACAAGCCGGTGGTGGCAACCGGTGACCCCCACTACTTGGACGATCACGATGCTATTTACCGTCACATTTTGATTAACAGTCAGGGTGGTGCTAACCCCCTTAACCGTTACCCGCTACCCGACGTACATTTCCGGACTACGGACGAAATGTTGCACGAATTCGCCTGGATGGGTGCCGACACTGCACGGGAACTCGTTGTGACGAATACGCACGTGGTGGCAGATTGGGTGGATGCCGATATCACGCCCGTCAAGGATAAGTTGTACACCCCTGAAATTCCTGGGGTGAACGAGAACTTTGAAAAGGACGTTATGGTCACCGCCCACCAGTGGTACGGTGAAGAATTACCCGAGATTGTTGCCAACCGGATTGATAAGGAACTCAAGAGCATTATTGGCAACGGGTTCGCGGTGATTTACAATATCGCGCAACGGCTGGTATTAAAGAGTAACAAGGACGGATACTTGGTTGGTTCCCGTGGGTCCGTTGGGTCTAGTCTGGCAGCCACGCTGTCGGGGATTACCGAGGTTAACCCGTTGCCGCCGCACTACCGTTGCCCGGAGTGCCAGTACAGTGAGTTTTATACCAAAGGTGAGTATGGTTCCGGCTTTGACTTGCCCGACAAAAAGTGTCCGCAATGTGGGGCTGAGCTCATCAAGGACGGGCACGACATTCCCTTTGAAACCTTCCTGGGCTTCCACGGTGATAAGGTCCCCGATATCGATTTGAACTTCTCGGGTGACTACCAGCCAGTGGCCCACAACTACATCAAGATTTTGTTTGGTGAGGACCACGCCTTCCGAGCCGGCACTATCGGCACGGTCGCGGATAAAACCGCGTATGGTTACGTCAAGGCCTACGAACGCGATACGGGAAAGGTTTTCCGTGGGGCGGAGGAGGACCGGCTAGCCAAAGGGGCTACAGGCGTGAAGCGCACAACTGGTCAGCATCCGGCCGGGATTCTGATTGTGCCGTCCAATATGGATATCTTTGACTTCTCCCCAATCCAGTACCCAGCCGACGATCAAAGTGCGGCTTGGCGTACGACCCACTTTGATTTCCACTCCATCCACGACAACATTCTGAAAATGGATGTGCTGGGTCATGATGACCCGACGATGATCCGTATGCTCCAGGACTTGTCCGGGGTTAACCCTAAGTCAATTCCGACCGACGACCCGGGCGTGATGAAGTTGTTTTCCGGAACGGAGTCACTTGAGGTTACGCCTGAGCAGATTGGCACCAAGATGGGTACCCTGGGCATCCCGGAATTTGGGACACGCTTTGTACGGGGGATGTTGGAGGAAACCAAGCCGTCCACCTTTGCCGAGCTGCTGCAGATTTCTGGTCTTTCCCACGGGACTGACGTTTGGTTGGGCAACGCCGAGGAACTCGTGCAGAACGGTACCATCACCCTGAAGGACGTCATTGGTTGTCGTGATAACATCATGATGGACTTGATTCACTGGGGGATGGACGACTCGATGGCGTTCAACATCATGGAACACGTGCGTAAGGGTCGCGGTATTCCTGACGAGTGGCAGCAGGCCATGCGGGATAATGACAGCGTGCCTGATTGGTATATTGATTCGTGCCTGAAGATTAAGTACATGTTCCCGAAGGCCCACGCGACGGCGTACGTTATGATGGCGCTGCGGATTGCCTGGTTCAAGGTTTACTACCCGCTGGTGTACTACGCAGCATACTTCTCCGTCCGTGCGGAGGACTTCGACCTGGTAGCAATGTGTCGGGGCAAAGACGCGGTGAAGGCTGCCATCAAGGAAATTAGCGATAAGGGCCGGGATGCGTCCGCCAAGGAAAAGAACCTGCAAACCATCCTGGAGATTGCTAACGAGTGTCTGGAGCGTGGCTTTAAAATCAACATGGTGGACATTGAGCGTAGTGATGCGCACGATTTCCAGATTGTGGACGACCACACGCTACTAGCACCATTCCGTGCAGTTCCTGGTCTAGGTGAGAACGTGGCCAAGCAAATTGTGTCGGCGCGCGAAGAAACGCCATTCCTCTCCAAAGAGGATCTGGCTAAGCGGGCCAAGGTCTCGCAAACTTTGATTGACTACATGACCACGCAGCATGTCCTGGACGAGTTGCCGGATGAAAATCAGCTCAGTTTATTTGATAATCTGTTTTAGATAAGAATGTGTGAGAGTCGCAGACTTTTTGGTTTGCAACCACAAGCGTGGATCACCGGCAGTTGGATGCCGGTGGCCCACGCTTGTTTGCTATGTTTACTTGATGATTTTCGGGCGCGGTGTGTGGGTGCATTTTGCGACTCGCTGATGCATTTTTTGCCGCCACCATCAGCTATTAATGCAAATTATGGCGGAAATTTGGTGTTTTCTGTTTACTTATAAAAAGTAAGTGCTACAATAAATCTCGTAAACAAAACAACTTGCAACGGGAAAGGTGATCAATTATGACTTTAACAAATGGATACGAACAAAGTGACCGCGAAGAAAAGCTGAACATTCTGAACTTGCCATCCCTCGAGGGCGAGGCGAAGAAGATTATTCCTACCGGCGGCTTCGGTTATATCTTTGGTGGTGCTGAAGACGAATGGACGCTCAAGGAAAACACGCAGGCTTTCAACCACGCGCAGATCGTTCCCCGGGCGCTATCGAACATTGATCATCCGGACCTGAGCACCGACGTATTTGGCCTGCACCTCAAGACACCGGTAATGATGGCTCCAACGGCGGCGCAGGGTCTAGCTCACGCGAAGGGCGAAACTGATACTGCCAAAGGTGTGGCTGCTGTTGGCGGGCTGATGGCTCAGAGCACGTACAGCTCGACGTCAATTGCCGACACGGCCGCGGCTGGGAATGGCGCTCCACAGTTCTTCCAGCTGTACATGAGCAAGGATTGGACGTTCAACGAAAGTTTGCTGGACGAGGCCAAGAAGGCGGGCGTTAAGGCAATCATTCTAACGGTTGACGCCACGGTTGATGGTTACCGCGAGGAGGATATCATCAACAACTTCCAGTTCCCAATTCCGATGGCTAACCTTGAAAAGTTCGCTTCTGGTGACGGTAAGGGCCAGGGTATCGGTGAGATTTACGCCGCTGCGGCCCAGAAGATTGGTCCGGACGATGTGCGTCGGATTGCCGAGTACACCGACCTGCCGGTAATCGTTAAGGGCATTCAGTCCCCAGAGGACGCTTTGCGCGCGATTGGCGCTGGCGCGGCCGGTATCTACGTATCCAACCATGGTGGCCGTCAGCTTAACGGTGGACCAGCATCCTTCGACGTGTTGGCCGACATTGCTAAAGCGGTTAACCACCAGGTACCAATTATCTTTGATTCTGGTGTTCGCCGTGGAAGCCACGTGTTCAAGGCGTTGGCATCAGGCGCTGACCTGGTAGCATTTGGTCGTCCCGTTATTTACGGCCTGGCATTGGGCGGTGCTGAGGGTGTCCAGAGCGTCTTTGAAGCCATTGACCACGAGCTCGAAATTACGATGCAGTTGGCCGGCACAAAGACGATTGAGGACGTCAAGCACGCTCCGTTGACCCATTTCCAGTACAACGACTAATTCAGAATACTTGGGGACCGGCTCGTCACGTTGTGGCGGGCCGGTTTTTTTGCTTGGCTTTGGCAAGCAAAGTTTATTGGTGGATGTGGCTGGTCGTACTGGCGTGGTGGTTCCGGTTGCGCGGCTGACAAGCGGGGCGCTTGACAATGATTCTGGTATACGCGAAAGTAACGATATAAATCAAAAGTATGAAGACTACGGACGTTGTAATAATTTATGTATTGTTGTTATCGTCGAAAAGGGGGGCCGTAATGGAAAATAATACCGCTTTAGCACGCTTCATCACTTCTTTAGGAAGCCTAAACAATTACGGGAGTACAGTTCTACAAACTAAGCAAGCACTTGATGCGGGCACCACTGCGCCCCTCAGGCAAAACGCTGACGATATTGCTATATTCAGTGACGCATTAAAGGGTATTGCTGCAATTAAAGCGGTCGGATTCAGTACTGCCGGTATTATCGCAATTAACAAACAATTTGATTCGCCCTCGGCTGATCAGCCACGGATGCCAGGTCATCTACGTAACTCCTATTACAATGAAGATGACCGGATTGCGATTATTCTTGGTCAGAACCATAGACAAAGCTATATTCCGCCTGAGGTAGTGACGGCTGCTGATATTGATGGAATTGTGGGGCGTTTCAATAATTCCGGTCGGACTGAGCGTGATGCTTGGCGCGTATTTGCCGATTTGGCGGCACTGCAACCATTTCAAGATGGTAATAAACGTACTGCCCTCATTGCCGCAAACGCTGCGGCCGGAACACTTGCCAGCGGAAATTATTTAGTGCTTCCGTTCAACGATCTCGACCGAGCTGATTTTACAATTGCCTTGATGCGATACTATGTGGCTAACAATGCGGAAGAAAAATCTACTGCTTTTGAGCGTATGATGAGGTTACTGCCGAGCCCAGAAGACCGACAAAGCCAGCTGAACGAGGTGCCACCTGCTGAAGATACGGAAACAATTAACGCACCAACGCGCCGGTATAAGCCCCAATTCAAGGGTGGTGTTAACAGCGCTAACCGGGATTAAACTCTCAGGACTAGCGACAGAATGATATGCCTGGCCTGTGGCGATAGTAGCGGAGTGACGTCAATGCATGTCAGTTAAAATCTATCGTTGTAACCAAGGTGCGTGATTGTAGCAATAAAGAAACAACTGGTACTGTCTAAGCAGCAAATGCATGGGGAAGTTTGTACTAGTGTCGTCCGATCAGAAAATGTTATTGCGAAATTAGCTTGAGGCCGCAACTCACCGGCGCTGACAAGTGAATTTGCTTGCCACTAAGCATTTCCTGTGCTAAAATAATAATTGATTTTAAGACCTCGGTCGAGTGAGCAGCGATGCTCACTCTTTTTATTGCCGGGTGTCACGACCGAAAGGGGGCACAGTAATGAGTACGGTGGTTGATACGGTGACAGCAATTGTTCAGCCGATTGTTGACCGACACAACTTTTTCCTCACCGACATTGAGTTTGTGAAGGAGGGCGCGGGTTGGTACCTGCGTGTATACATCGACAAGCAGGGTGGCATCACCCTAGATGATTGTGTGCTGGTGAACGACGAGCTGAGCGAACAGTTGGATGCAATCGAACCTGACCCAATCCCGCAGGCCTACTTCCTGGAGGTCTCAAGCCCGGGTGCAGAACGTCCGCTGAAAACGGCGGAAGACCTGACCAACGCTGTGGGTGAGTTCATCCACATCAGCCTGTTCCAAAAACAGGATGGGCAGAAGGTCTTTGAAGGTACGTTAACGGACCTCACGGATACCGAGTTAACGTTGGCTTACAAAGTCAAGGGACGGCCACGCACGGTAACCGTTGCGCGGGATAACCTGGCCAATGCACGTCTGGCCATCGAGTTCTAGGTAAAGGAAGGATTAGCATGTCAAAAGAAATGATTGAAGCACTCGACGCTCTGGAGACCGAAAAGGGCGTTAAGAAGGAAATCGTCATCGACGCGCTGGAAACGGCTTTGCAGACCGCATACAAGCGGAACTACAACCAGGCCCAAAACGTTGAGGTGACCTTTGACGCCAAGAAGGGCGACATCAAGGTGTACGCCGTCAAGGAAGTCACGGGTGAGGTGTTTGATTCCCGTCTAGAGGTTAGCCTGAAGGACGCCATGGCGATTAACAAGGCTTACGAAATTGGTGACCACATCAAGTTTGAGGTGACGCCAAAGGACTTCGGGCGCATTGCAGCGCAGACGGCCAAGCAGGTCATCATGCAGCGGGTCCGCGAGGCCGAGCGCGCTAACGTGTACGACGAGTACTCTCAGTATGAGAACGAGATCATGCAGGGGACGGTTGAACGCAAAGACAACAAGTTTGTCTACGTGTCTTTGGGCAAAGTCGAGGCCGTGATGCCACGCTCCGACCAGATGCAGCGTGAAGACTACAAGATGCACGACCGCATCAAGGTCTACGTATCCAAAGTCGAGAACGCCACTAAGGGTCCGCAGGTTTTCGTTAGCCGGACTAACCCCGGTATGGTGAAGCGCCTGTTTGAACAAGAGGTCCCAGAGATTTATGATGGTACTGTTGAGATTGTGGGCGTTGCCCGTGAAGCCGGTGACCGTTCAAAGGTAGCCGTTCGTAGCACCAACGAAAACGTTGATGCCGTTGGGACCACCGTTGGCCCCCGTGGTGCCCGTGTGCAGGCCGTTGTTAACGAGCTGGCCGGCGAGAACATGGACATTGTGCAGTGGGAAGATGACGCGTCGGACTACATTGCTAACGCGTTGAACCCCGCTGAGGTTATCGCCGTGCAATTTAACGATGAGGACAACGAACGTAGTGCAACGGTCATCGTGCCTGATTACCAGCTGTCATTGGCAATTGGTAAGAAGGGTCAAAACGCCCGGTTAGCCGCAAAGTTGACTGGGTTCAAGATTGACATTAAGCCTGAGTCTGAAGTTGAATTCGTTGATGACGACGAGTTAACTGCGGAAGACGTGGCCGAAGAAACTGACGTTGCGGCGGATGACGCGGTGGCAACTGATGATGTGGCGGCAGACGTAACACCGGATGTTGATGATACTGATGACGCGGAAGCGACAGCAGACGCTACGCCAACCGACGATTAGGGGGTGGGCTAATGAAGCCACGTAAAGTTCCCATGCGTAAAGACCTACTGACTGGCACCATGCAGCCAAAGAAGTCGATGGTGCGCATCGTGAAGGTTGATGACCAAACCGTGGCCATCGACCCCACGGGTAAGCAGTCGGGGCGCGGTGCCTACGTTGCTTTGAACCCGGAAGCCGTCAAAGCGGCTCAGGCTAAGCACGTCATCGAGGGTGCCTTCAGCATGAAAATTGACCCGGCGTTTTATGACGAGTTATTTGCCTACGTTGACCACCAGAAGGCTCGCCAAGAGCTGTTTGGCCAGCAGGGATGAACCAAGAACGAGTAACCAACATGGTGGGCTTGGCTCAGCGTGCGGGGCAACTGGTTACGGGCACGGACTTTGTGCTTGCCGCCATTGCTGATCACCGTGCGCGGTTAGTCCTACTGGGCAGTGATGCTAGTGCCAACCTCACCAAGAAGATAAATGATAAGGGTAGCTATTACGACGTACCGGTGGCCAGTCCACTCAGCGTCGCAGAGCTCAGCGCCGCCATCGGCCACCAACGCAGTGTTGTTGCAGTGGCCGATGCGGGATTCGCCCAAGCGCTAAGTAAGCTACTGACCTAAAAGATCGGAGCGTGAAGAGATGGGCAAAAAGCGTATCTACGAATTTGCTAAGGAGAACAACGTCACGAGTAAAGAAGTTATTGAAGCCGCAAACAAGGCCGGCCTGACCGGTATTAAGTCCAGCATGAATTCCATTGATGATGGTGATGCTAGCAAGGTGAGTGCTGCACTGAAGGGTGCGTCCGCAACGACGGCGGCCCCAAAGGCACCAACTAGTTCTGCAGCCAGCGCAGCACCAGTTAAGGCCGCGCCCGCTAAAGAGGCACAGCCAGCTAGCGCCGCTAGTGCTGAGGCCAAAAAGCCGGGCACTAGCCACGCGCAGCACAAGAGCGCTGATGGTAAGACTTTGATTAGTCGCAGCGCTATTCGCCGCCCGGGTACGCAGAACAACCACAATGCGACCCGTAACCATAACGGCAATAACAACAGTGGCAACCGGAACCAGAGTAATGGTAACCGGAACCAGGGTAGTAACGGTAACCGTACCCAGAACGATAACCGCAACCGTAACCAAAACGGTGGTAATCGTGGTGGGAACAACGGCAATGCTACTCGTAACGACAACCGTCGTAGCGGCAACAACAACCGCAATGACAACCGGCGCAACGATAACCGTCGCGGTAACAACAACCAGGCTTCAGCACCAATGCCACGTGTTTCGCGCGCGGCGGCGGCGGCAGCGCGTCTTCGTCAGCACCAGCAGACGGAGTTCCGTGCTACTAACGCACCGATTGGCCGCTTTGAGGAACCAAAGCCACAGCGCCCGGCTCAGCCGTCGAGTGCAGCGGCTAAGTCCGCGGCAGCTACATCACAGTCCCGTCAGGCGCTATCGGCTGCCAAGCCAGCAGCTAAGTCAGCCGCACCCGCACGTTCGGCTGCCAGCAAGCCAGCTGCGTCCACGTCGTCCCGGCCAAAGCCAACGCGTCAGCGTAACTATGGTACTGGCCGTGAGACGCCATATAAGGGCAAGCGGAAGAACAAGAAGCGCCGTCAGCAGCGGACTGAACCAAAGAAGCCAATGCCACAGCGTAAAGACCGGCCGTTACCAGAAACTTTGGTCTTCAGTGAGGGTATGAACGCGCAGGAACTGGGTAAGATCCTGCACCGTGAACCAGCTGAAATCATCAAGAAGCTCTTCATGTTGGGGATTATGGTTAACCAAAACCAGAGTCTCGACAAGGAAACCATTGAGTTGATTGCTGAAGACTACGGTATTAAGTCTGAGGAAAAGGTTGAGGAAGACATCACCGACCTGGACAAGGTCTTTGAAGCCGAAACTACTTCTACGGAAAACCTGCAGGCACGGCCACCAGTTATTACCATCATGGGTCACGTTGACCATGGTAAGACGACGCTGTTGGACAAGCTGCGTCACACGCACGTGACTGAAGACGAAGCCGGTGGGATTACCCAGCATATTGGTGCTTACCAGGTTAAGTTGAATGACCGTCTGATTACCTTCCTGGACACGCCAGGACACGCGGCCTTCACAAACATGCGTGCTCGTGGTGCCGATATCACCGACATCGTGGTGCTGGTCGTGGCTGCGGACGATGGCGTGATGCCACAAACCGTTGAAGCCATCAACCACGCCAAGGCCGCCAACGCACCAATTATCGTGGCGGTGAACAAGATTGACAAGCCGGGTGCTAACCCGAACCGTGTAATTGAAGAATTGGCCGAATACGAACTGATTCCAGAATCATGGGGTGGCGACACCATCTTCGTCAACATTTCCGCCAAGTTCGGTAAGAACATCGACGAACTGCTGGAAATGATTCTTCTCGAAGCTGACGTGTTGGAGCTGAAGGCTAACCCTGACCAGAAGGCCGTTGGTACCGTTATCGAAGCCCGTTTGGACAAGGGCAAAGGCCCAGTTGCGACCGTGCTGGTTCAGCAGGGTACGCTGCGTGTGGGTGACCCAATCGTTGTTGGTAACACGTACGGTCGCGTGCGTGTCATGACCAACGATCATGGTCGCCGGGTCAAGGAAGCAACGCCAAGCACGCCAGTTGAAATTACCGGTTTGAACGACGTGCCACAATCTGCCGATAAGCTGATCGTCTTTGAAGACGAAAAGACCGCTCGTGCCGCTGGTGAAGAGCGTGCCAGCCGTGCCCTGGATAAGGAACGGCGTGCAGGCTCACACGTCACTCTGGACAACCTCTTCGAAACGATGAAGGAAGGCCAGATGAAGGAAGTTGACGTCATCATCAAGGCCGACGTTCAGGGTTCTGTTGAAGCCATTGATGGTTCGCTGAAGAAGATTGAGGTCGAGGGTGTCCGCGTTAACATCATTCACGAATCCGTGGGTGCCATTAACGAAAGCGACGTGACCCTGGCTAGTGCTTCCAACGCCATCATCATCGGGTTTAACGTGCGGCCAACCGCACAAGCCCGGGCTCAGGCCGAGCAGGAGGATGTCGACATTCGTCTGCACAGTGTCATTTACAAGGCCATCGACGAAATTGAAGCAGCCATGAAGGGCCAGCTGGATCCTGTTTACGAGGAAAAGGTGATTGGTTCCCTAACCGTCCGCGAAACCATCAAGGTCTCGAAGATTGGTACGGTTGCCGGTTGTTTGGTTGATAGTGGCCGCATTACGCGTGACTCCGGCGTACGCCTGGTTCGTGACGGTATCGTCATTTACGAAGGCAAGCTAGCGAGTCTACGTCGCTTCAAGGATGACGTCAAGGAAGTTAAGAGTGGGTTTGAATGTGGGCTCACCATCGAAAACTACAACGACGTTAAGGTTGACGACCAAATTGAAGCCTACACGATGGAGCAGGTGCCAGTTAAGTAGTCACGCTGTGGCAATCAGCCGCAGCAAACGGTAATTACCAGTGAGGAGGCAATCATCATGAAACATCGCATTGGACGCGTAGAGCAACAGATTCAGCGGGAGGTTGATGACATTCTGCTGAAGTTGGTCAACGACCCGCGTGTGGATGGGGTGACCATCACCGGTGTACAGTTAACCGGTGACCTCCAGCAGGCGACCATCTACTTTAGCGTGTTGGACGATTCACCAGCGCACGTTGAGGAAGTATTGGCGGGTCTGAACAAAGCTAAGGGCCTGATTCGGCGTGAAGTCGGTCGGCGGATCCGGTTGTTCAAGGTGCCGAGTTTGCACTTTGCTCAGGATACATCGGTTCAGTACGGTGCCCGGATTGACGAATTGTTGGCGCAGGCCAACAAGGAGGACGCCGAGACTGATGCTGAACAGGATCAAAATGAACCTAAATAGTCATTAACATTAACAAATAGTTTGTTATGCTAATGCGCGTTGAGCGCGGTTACCGTTATGGTGACCGCGCTTTTTCTGTTATTACTGTGAATATGGGTTATAAATGCACAAAAAGTCCATTGAAATTTAATCGAATTCACACTATTATTAATAATTAAGAAGTTGTGCCGTTGGTTTTATGTTTAGGCATCAACAGAATAATGAAGGGGGTATATTCGTGGAAGAGAAGGATGACGTATTACTAGATATTCAGCACCTACATACGGCCTTTCGTAACGGTGATGATTACTTTGATGCCGTGAACGACGTAAGTTTGGAGCTGCACCGCGATGAAGTACTGGCCATCGTGGGGGAATCTGGGTGTGGTAAAAGCACCCTCGCCACTAGCATTATTGGGCTCCACGATCCTCATAACACCCGCGTGACGGGTACGATTCAGTACAACACTTACAACTTAGTCGATCTTAATGAAAAACTGTACAACCAGTTTCGGGGCAAGGACATTGGCATGATTTTCCAGGATCCGCTGGCGGCTTTGAACCCCCTAATGCGGATTTGTGACCAGATTGCCGAAACGTTGGTTTACCACACGGATATGAACAAAGACGAGCGGCAACAGCGGGTGCTTGAGTTGCTGGACCAGGTGGGCATTCCCGAACCGAAACGGGTGGCACGACAATACCCGCACGAACTATCTGGTGGTATGCGTCAGCGGGTCGTGATCGCCATTGCGATTGCCTGCAAGCCACCGATTATCATCGCCGACGAACCGACGACCGCATTGGACGTGACGATTCAGGCACAGATTTTGGACCTCTTGGCTAACATTCAGAAGGAAAGTCACAGCGGTATTATCTTGATTACCCATGACCTGGGTGTGGTGGCCGAAGTGGCCGACCGTGTGGCAGTAATGTACGCTGGGCAAATCGTCGAACAGGGCACCGTGGGGGATGTATTTAACCACCCGCAGCATCCGTACACGCGCAGTTTGCTGCGGTCCATGCCGCAAGCGGACTCCGAAGACGATGAATTACACGTTATCCAGGGAACGGTGCCGGACTTGAAGCACATGCAGATTGACGGTTGTCGGTTTGCCCAACGAATTCCGTGGATACCGGCCTCTGCTCACGAAGAGCACCCCTCAATGCACGAAGTGGCACCGGGGCACCTGGTTCAATGTACGTGTTACCGCACATTCCACTTTGAAGATGACGACGTTGTTGCGGCCGGAGGTGTAGCTAATGGCACTAATTGAAATTAGGGATTTAAAGGTGCACTACCCCATCCGTTCTGGTTTCTGGAACCGGGTGACGGACCGCGTGCTGGCCGTTGATGGCATCAACTTTGACATTGAACCGGGCGAGACGTACGGCCTCATCGGTGAATCTGGCTCCGGCAAATCCACGACTGGTAAGGCAATTGTGGGGCTGGAAAAGGTGACCAGTGGGCAGATTCTGTATGAAGGTCAGGACATCACCAAGGCCCAGACCCGTCGCAATCTGCGGTACAACAAAGATGTGCAGATGATTTTTCAGGATTCACTGAGTAGCCTGAACCCGCGTAAACGAATTGCGGACATTATTGCGGAACCCATCCGTAACTTTGAAAACATGAGCGCCACCGAGGAACAGCACCGCATTAAGGAACTGCTCGACATTGTGGGGATGCCTCAGGACGCGATGTACAAGTACCCCTTTGAGTTTTCGGGCGGTCAACGTCAGCGTATCGGTGTGGCCCGAGCCGTGGCGACCAACCCGAAGCTGATCGTGGCCGACGAGCCAGTGTCCGCACTGGACCTATCCGTGCAGGCGCAGGTGCTGAACTTTATGAAGCGCATCCAGCAGGAATACAACATCGCCTACCTGTTCATTTCACACGACCTGGGCGTTGTGCGGCACATGTGTAAGAACCTAGCCATCATGCACCGCGGTCGGTTTGTTGAAATCGGTACGCGGGAGGACATTTACCGGCACCCACAACATATTTACACGAAGCGTCTGTTATCCGCCATTCCGGAGGTTAATCCCGATGAACGCGAGGCCGACCGCCAACACCGGCGGGCCGTGGAGGCGGAGTTCAAGCAGGAGGAGTCGCGTTACTACGGTGCCGACGGGCGGGTGCTGGACCTGCAACAGTTGTCCGCGACCCATTACGTTGCGCTGCCTGATGCGACTTTGGCGGCCAACAAGGGGGGCGTCGAGTAATGTGGAAGACAATTCTCAAACGCGTCCTGGTCATGATTCCGCAAATTTTCTTGTTGAGTGTGATTATCTTCATTCTCGCCAAGATGATGCCCGGCGATCCACTAACCGGCGCGATTACGCCGCAGACCGACCCGGCACAAATTGCCCACCTGCGCCAAGAGTACGGGCTGAACGACCCGTGGTGGATTCAGTATTGGCACTGGCTGATTAACCTATTCCACGGTGATTTGGGGCAAAGCTACTCCTACAAGCGCGCCGTGACCGGGTTGATTGGCGAACGTGCCGTTAACACCTTCTGGCTGTCACTGCTGACCCTGATCATTGTGTACGCAATTGCCATCCCTTTGGGTGTGATTGCCGGTCGGTATGAAGGCTCGAAGCGCGACAAGGCGATTCAGTTGTACTCATACGTGGGACTGTCTTTACCGTCGTTCGTCTTCTTCCTGTTCGGTATTTGGCTGTTTGGCTACGTGCTGAACTGGTTCCCGACGACCGGATCCGTCTCGCTCAGCGCTAACGGCGGCCTGGCCGTCATGCTGAGCCAGCTGCGGCACATGATTTTGCCAGCCATTTTGGCGGGTGTGCTGGGCACGTCCAGCATCATTTTGTACTTACGTTCCGGGGTGATTGACAACACGTCCGAGGACTTTGTCCGGACGGCGCGTTCCAAAGGGGTCCCGGAAAAGGTGGTTTTCAACCGCCATATTTTGCGCAACTCCATTCTGCCGATTGCGGCGTTCATGGGTAATTCCATTACCGGACTGCTGGGTGGGTCCATCTTTGTTGAAACCATCTTCAGTTACCCCGGGATGGGCCAACTGTTCGTCAACTCGATTGCGGGTCGTGACTATTCGGTCATTACCGCGCTCACGTTGCTGTTTGGCCTGCTGGCGCTGCTGGGTAACCTGCTCTCCGATATCATCATGAGCATCGTTGACCCACGCATTCGGATTGAATAGGAGGGGTGTTTATGTTTTCACGCAAGAAGCAAAATCCGCAGGTTGTCGCTGCGGGCGTCGCGAACGTTGACGCGGATACGCTGGTCACCCCCTCTGCAATGCGGGTGCTGGTACGTGAGTTTTTGAAGGACAAATTCGCCATCGTCGCGTTTTCCATTGCGGTGGTGATTATCCTGGGCGCCTTTGTGGGTGGCATCATCTGGTCCGCTGACAAAGTCACGACGGTGAATGTGCTCGACCGGTACCTGGCTCCCGGAGTGGACGGCCACATACTGGGTACGGACGCTAGTGGTCGGGATATGTTCCACTACCTGTTCGTAGCCGCACGGAACTCAATCTTCATTGGGGTTTCGGTCGCGATTCTGAACGAGTTGATCGGGATTGTCTTAGGAACCGTCTCGGGCTACTTTGGTGGGGCAATTGATAACGTGCTGATGCGCATCGTCGATTTCTGGATGGTGTTGCCGCACTTCCTGATCATCATCATCCTGGCCCAATTGGTCAACAATCTGGACCCGCTGAAGCTGGTGTGGATTCTGACCCTGTTCAGTTGGACGTCCACCACACGACTAATTCGCTCGCAGATTCTGACGCAGGCGAAGCGGGAGTACGTGATGGCCTCCAAGACGTCGGGGACGCCGAACGTGGTCATTATGTTCCGCGAGGTGTTGCCCAACATCAGCTCCTTTGTCATCACTGACCTGACGCTGACGGTAGCGAGTTCCATCGGTATTGAGACCGGGCTGTCCTTCCTGGGCTTTGGGCTACCCGCCTCACAGCCGTCTCTAGGGACGTTGATCGGGTACGCGAATGATCCCGTGACGATCATCGACTATTGGTGGGTGTGGTTGCCGGCAGCGGTACTGTTGCTGACGCTATCGTTGTCCATTAATGCGGTTGGCCAGGCACTGAAGCGTGCAGCTAACGCACGGCAGCGGCGTGGATAATTGCAAAAAAATTAAAATTGCGGTTGCATTTGTTAATAATGTGTATATAATTAGTTTGAAGTTAGAAATTATTAATTATTTGTGGGTAGTTACTTCGGGATTTTTTCTGGGAAGGGGATTTGAGAATGAAGAAACGTTCCAAATATATGGCGGGTGCGATGACCGCCGTTCTGGCATTGACCCTGGCGGCGTGTGGGTCAAATAGTTCAACGAGTACGAAGAGTGCTGTAGCATCAATGAAGTCGTCTACCACCAACAATAAAAAGGCGATTAAAGGTGGCACGCTGAGTGTGGCGGAGGTATCCAGCTCTCCAATCGCTGGGATCTTTGCTCCAGAGTTATCTGATAACGCTTCTGACGCCCAGTTCATGCAATTTGCCACTGAAAGTCTGTTTGGCGTTGGCAAGGACTATAAGTACACGGATAAAGGCGCCGCAACCCTGAAGCTGGACCGTAAGGCAAAGACAGCCACCATCAAGGTTAAGAAAAACGTTACCTGGTCGGACGGCAAGCCCGTTGTGGCCAAGGATGTGGAGTACGCGTACGAGATTATCGCGAACAAGAACTCCAAATCATCGCGCTATACTGACTCACTGCAAAACATAAAGGGTATGGAAGAATACCATTCGGGTAGTGCCAACAACATTTCTGGTATTACTGAACCAGATGGTGACAATGGTAAGACTGTTGTCCTCCACTTCAAGCAAATGAAGCCCGGGATGAAGCAGTCAGGCAATGGTTATATTTGGGAAAGTGCAGAACCGTACCACTACCTCAAGGACGTTGCGTTTAGCGATCTCGCTAAGAGCGACAAGGTTCGTAAAGACCCCGTGACGTTTGGACCATTTAAATTTAGTAAGGTTGTCAGTGGTCAGTCCGTCGAGTTTACTCGCAACAAGTACTACTACAAAGGCACGCCTAAGCTCAAGGCGGTTAATGTTGAGGTGCTGGCTCCTGCAAAGGCGGTTACCGCGATTAAGTCAAAGAAGTACGACATTGTGTTGGATACACCAGCATCACAATACAAGAATTACAAAAACGCGAAGGGCTACCAGATGGTTGGTCAGCAAGCTTTGCAGTACTCGTACATTGGGTTTAACTTGGGCAAATACGATACCAAGACTAGCACCAACGTTATGAATAAGAACGCCAAGATGAACAACCGTTCACTCCGTCAAGCAATGATGTACGCGCTGAACCTGGATGAAGTGGCCAAGAAGTTCTATCCTGGGGTTCGGACGCGGGCAACTACACTGATCCCGCCTGCATTTAGCTCTTACCACCTTGACAGCAAGGGTTACGCTTTGAACCTCAAGAAGGCTAAGAACCTCCTGGACAAGGCTGGTTACAAGAAGGGGAAGGACGGATACCGTACTGACCCTAAGGGAAAGAAACTGACCATTCACTTTGCTGTAATGCAGAATGATGATACCAGTGACGCAATGTACCAGGACTTCATCCAGCAGTGGAAGAAGGTCGGTCTGCGCGTTAAGCTCACTACGGGTCGCGCAATCGAATTCAACGCCTTCTACAACAAGGTCGAAAACAATACTTCCGACATTGACGTATTCGCAGCGGCATGGCAGTTAAGCTCCGAACCATCGCCGATGGACCTGTACTCCAAGGATGCCCCATATAACTTTAGTCGCTTTACCTCTAAGGAAAACACTAAGTTACTCGACGAAATCGACAGTGAGAAGTCGTTTGACACCGCATATCGTGTTAAGGCATTCAAGAAGTGGCAGAAGTACATGCTGAATGAAGCAGCCGTTGTTCCAACGCTGTATTACAACACGATTTACCCAACTAGCACCCGGGTTAAGAACTATGCAATCTCACCTGCTGACAAAGAGTATGCACAATGGCAAGACGTTGCGGTTACTAGCACTAGTCGCTAAACCGTGACCACCGCTCTACCAGTTTTCAAGATCGTAACGGCCCACCCCCATCTCGGGGTGGGCCGTTTGCGTTATCACCGATATTTAACTGTTGTCCGCGCACACCGTGAGCTATACTGTTCGGGGAGCGTTAGGGAACACGCGGGGAAAATATATTGGATTTCTGGAAGGGTCGATAATTAATTATGACTAACCGTTTACGAACGGGATTAATAATGCTGGGATCGTTAACGCTACTTTTGGCAGCTTGTGGGAGTAGGCAGGCTGCTGGCAAATCGCCGTCAATGCACGTGCGAACAACGAACAATCACACCGCGATTAAGGGTGGCACGCTTGACGCCGCCGTGGTCAGCAATTCTCCGTTCACGGGTACGTTTGCGCCGGAGTTTGCTGAGACTACCGTGGACCTCAACTTTGCTCAGTTTGGCTTGGAGCCCCTCTTTGGGGTCAACCGGGACTACACGTTCAACCAGAACGGGGCGGCGACGCTGCGGCTGAACCGTCACGCGCGTACGGCGACCATCAAATTACGCCGCAATGTGCGGTGGGCGGATGGGCACAAAGTGGTCGCAAAGGACGTCGAGTACGCCTACGAGATTTTAGCTAACAAGGCGTCAAATTCGTCTCGCTACACGGACGCTTTGGCTAACATTAAGGGGATGGCTGCCTACCACGCTGGCGCCGCGAAGAGTATCAGCGGTATCAATTTACCCCAAGGTGATAACGGGCGTACCGTTATACTGCACTTTAAGGCACTAAAGCCGGGCATGAAGCGGACCGGTAATGGTTACATCTGGGAGTACGCGGAACCATACCACTACCTGAAGAACATTCCGTTCGCCGACCTAGCTAAGAGTTCCCGTATGCGCAGTCAACTGCTGACCTTTGGCCCGTTCCGCATGACCAAAGTGGTTAACGGGCAGTCGGTGCGGTATGCCCGCAACCGTTACTATTACCGGGGGATGCCGCACCTCCAGCACGTGAACGTCGAAACGTTGGCTAGTAGTAAAGCTACCGCGGCGTTGAAGGCGAAGAAGTATGACGTGGTTTTCGGTATGCCCAGCGCGCAATACACGCACTATCGGCGTACATCGGGGTACACGATGCTCACGGATCAGTCAATGTCATACGATTATTTGGCATTTAACCTGGGCCACTTTGACCAGAAGACTGGGCGTAACGTGATGAATAAACACGCCAAAATGGCTAATCAGAAGTTGCGCCAGGCCATGCTGTACGCGTTAAATGTGGATGCGGTGGTCAAAAAGCTGTATCCGGGCACCAGGACGCGAGGCACCACGCTCATTCCCACTGCTTTTGGTCGCTATCACCTCCGGACTTCCGGGTACACTCTGAACCGCACGCGGGCGCGGAAGTTGTTGGATGAGGCAGGGTACCGGAAGGGCAAGGACGGCTACCGGACGGATCCTGACGGACACAAATTGACCGTGCACTTAGCCGTCATGCAGGGTGACGACACGAGCGACGCGATGTACGCGGATTTCATGCAACAGTGGCGCAAAGTGGGCCTGCGGGTGCGCCTCACTACCGGGCGACCAATCGAATTCAACTCCTTCTATAAGATGGTGGCGGCTAACCCCGCTACAATCGATATCATCGCGGGTTCGTGGTCGCTGGGGGCTGAACCGTCACCGATGGCACTGTACGGCCCCCAAGCGCCGTATAACTTTAGCCGCTTTGTTTCAAAGCGCAATACGCAGCTGCTTGAAGAAATAGACGGGTCGCGAGCGTTTAACGACGGTTACCGCGTGGCCGTATTCAAGCGGTGGCAAAAGTACATGCTGAATGAAGCTGCCGTTGCGCCGTTGACGTATGGCGTCACGGTGCTGCCGGTTAGTTCGCGGGTGAAGGATTTGTCGCTCAAACCTGATAACCATTGGGATGACGTTGCGGTAACGAGTGCATCCCGTTAATTAACGCTAATTAGGAAGGGGCCCGGCCATAATTCGCTGCTTCGAGAAAACGACGAACATCGACGCCGGCCGACTTCTGACCAATTAGAGTTATGGTGAGAAGCCTACCTACAAACGTGGACCACAATGCAGCTCCCTGTGTCTAACACAATGAGGCAGATATTCCTAAGTTCGGGAATATCTGCCTTATTACGTTAGTGCTCGGGAGCTAACTGCATTGTGGTCCACTCTCTTTTTACCGGCACAAAGCGATAGCCAGTGGGGGACTGCATAAGCTATAATGCATATTAGTACGAATTAAACGGGGGCCTGACGCATGGTACACTTAATCGAAAAATTATACGGCCCGTTCTTTGCGGCCAGTGACTGGCATGCCGCCGTCATGACCGGCTCCGGCTTACTGACAATCCTCATGTTGGCCATTATGGAATGTTTGCTGTCGGTCGATAACGCCGTGGTTTTGGCCGCCCAAACGCAGGGGCTCCACGACCAGAAATTGGAAAAAGAAGCCCTGGTGTACGGATTGTGGGGTGCCTACCTTTTCCGCTTTATCGCAATCGGTATGGGTACGTACTTGATGCGTTTTTGGGGCATTAAGGCACTAGGTGCAGTTTACTTACTGTACATGTCGGTGCACTTTTTTTACGAACAGCACCATCCTGAAAGCGCGAATGGGGCAAAGCAACCGCGTAAGCAACGCTCCTTTTGGGGCACCGTAGCGACGGTCGAGTTGATGGACATTGTGTTCTCGGTGGACTCCATCCTCACGGCTTTGGCCATCGATAATAACCCAGTGATTGTGCTATTGGGCGGCTGTATTGGGATTCTCGCGATGCGGTTTGTTGCGCAGGTAATGATTGGGCTCATTGCCCGGGTGCCGGAGTTACTTTACATGGCTTACGTGCTCATCGCGGTGATTGCGGTCAAACTATTTCTGAGCCTCCCCCAAATTGACATAGAGGTGCCCAACGTATTGTTTAGCGTCTTTGTGTTAGCGGCGTTTGTCATCACGATTCTATGGCACAACCACACGCAGAGGCGTCAACAACAGACAAAGGATTAGACGAATGGACGGATTACTACCAATTAACAAGCCACGCGGCATGACCAGTGCGGACGTGGTTTACAAAGTACGGAAAATTTTGCACATCAAAAAAATTGGGCACAGTGGCACGTTGGATCCGAACGTTGACGGCGTGTTGCCGCTAGCAATTGGGACGGCCACCAAGGCGATTACGCAGCTCCAAAGTGGAGGCAAGGTATACACTGGCGAGGTAACTCTGGGCTTTGCGACCACTACCGAGGATCTGGATGGCGAGGTGGTGACGCGCACACCGCTGACGGCTCCGATAGCAGATGATGCGATTGACACCGCTATGGCCACGTTTAACGGCGACATTATTCAGGTCGCACCGATGTACTCCGCGGTCCGCGTTAACGGACGGCGGCTATACGAATACGCGCGGGCTGGCGAAACGGTGGCCCGCCCGGAGCGCCACGCGCATATTAGCGAGTTCGTGCGGACTTCCGCAACCAGCTTTGATGCCGATGCTGGCACACAGTCGTTTACTTTTCGGGCAACGGTGAGCAAGGGGACATACATCCGCACTTTATCCGTTGATCTAGGTCGCAAGCTAGGCTTCGCGGCCGTGATGAGCCAACTGACGCGGCAACAAAGTGGTGGTTTTGCTCTGGCCGACAGCGTGACGTTAGAGCAGCTAGCGCAGGCAGCTGCGGACGGCACCGTGGATACTTTGATTGACGGGGTGGATTGGGCGTACGGTGAGCTACCAGCACTTGATTTAACCGACGCCCAGTGGCAGATTGTGCAGCACGGACACTCGTTTTTAACTCAGGAAACCACGGCGCCACGTATTCGTGTGTATCGCGATAACGTCATGAAGGGGATTTACCGGTTCGTCGACGGGGCGTACAAACCCGAAACGATGTACTTAGGCAACACGGTGCCACGCGCGACTCGCAGTGGCCGCCGGCACCAAGAATAGAGGGATTGTAGTGCAAAGAATTGATATTACGCGGCCATTAACCGATGCTGAGATACCAGGAGAGCCAATTGTGCTGGTGCTGGGCTTCTTTGATGGCCTACACCGGGGTCACCAGGCGGTTATTCGTCGTGCCCGCGAGGAGGCCGATAAGCGGCACGCACCGTTGGCATTAATGACGTTTAACGTGCACCCGTCAGTAGTGTATGGTGATGCCGACGAGGCGACCTTTAAATACTTATCAACGCTCCCGCGCAAGGAGGAGTTGGCAGCAGGTTTAGGGGTCGACTTGTTCTACGTGGCGCACTTCACGCCGGAGTTCGCCCGCCTGGGGCCGCAGGCATTTGTGGATCAGTACCTGGTGCGCCTCAAAGCGGCGGTGGTCGTAGCCGGCTTTGATTACACGTATGGCAAGCGCGATGTGGCCAACATGGAGTTACTCCCCGGCTACGCGCGCGGGCGGTTCGACGTGATTACGGTTCCTGAGCAGACAATGCAGGGCAACAAGATTAGCTCAACGCGCATCCGCACGGCGCTGGCTGGCGGCGATATTGACGCGGCCAACGAGCTGTTGGGTTACGGTTACCAGACGACGGGCAAAGTGGTCCACGGTGAGGCCCGCGGGCGTGAGTTGGGCTTTCCGACGCTAAATATCGAGACACCCGTACACGAATGGGTCCCCGGGGTCGGTATTTATGTAACGCGGGTCCGTGTGCGCGGCCAGTGGTACGGGGGAATGGCTTCGGTCGGTTACAACGTGACTTTTGGCGCTGGACGTGCCTTGACGGTGGAAATAAACCTGTTCGATTTCAGCCAGGATGTGTACGGCGAGACGGTCACCGTTGAGTGGTACCACCGTTTACGCGGCGAGGTGAAGTTTGACGGCGCTGCGGGACTGATTAAGCAGTTGCACCAGGACGAGGCGAACAGCCGGACATACTTGGCGCAACATCCACAAGTATAGGTAGAGGACACCCGCTGATGATGGCGGGTGTTTTTGATTGCAAGTGGCTGGTCGGAATGAACTGATGGCGGAGGTGGAGTGGGCGTTGGTCATGACCGGCTACAGGCCTCACGCTCTCGCCCGTGTAAATGGTTATCAAATAACCGTTACGGCCGAATTCCCTATAAATGCTAGTAGATTTACGGATAGTAGTTTATAGTCCTTGTTCCAAGGTTTGCTTGACTGATTATTTGGATTGCTTGGCATGGAAAATAATTTCATCATTCCTTACAATCAAGTCATTTAGAGATTTCGAGTTTTCGAAGAATTGATGGTTACTTTACTATTTAACTAGAAACTGTGTGGCGTTTGGGGTGGAGGCGTCGTGTCCGGAGACGTGGTTGCTGTGACCCCAGAGCGCCCTAGGAGCGCAGCGACGTAGGGCGGCAAAGTTTATAGACCGAGTGGTTTTCTCGGGCTATAAACTTCGTGGGAGGCCGGAACGGCCGGAGCGTGCGGGTATAGCAATCACGGCGCAGGACGCGTAAGCCGTAACCCCAAACGCCGCACACAGTTTCTACCACTAACCCACTAACCCACTAACCCACTAACCCACTAACCCACTAACCCACTAACCCACTAACCCACTAACCCACTAACCCACTAACCCA
>NZ_BCVS01000025.1:0-25676 GCF_001591865.1 Lacticaseibacillus pantheris DSM 15945 = JCM 12539 = NBRC 106106 | reverse complement strand
ACAAAGCCGTAACCCCACCGTGGCCTTGTCAGCACATCCCAACAGCGGGAGCCGCGTTGCCACGAATGGCAATGCGGCTCCCGCTGTTAACATACATAAGGATTGTTTCTAGGCATCGTAATCCGGCGTGGAGTCCGGCCATTTTTGCGTGGCCATGCCAAAGTCGGTGTCGCTGCCGTACCAACCAAAGGCGTCATACCACAGCGCGTGCTGGTTCTGATCCAAGCCCGCAATCGCGGCGACGTCCTGATCATCCAACTCGAAGTCAAAGATGCGGGCGTTCTCCACCATGCGCTGTTCGTGCACCGTCTTCGGAATCGTCACAATTCCGCACTGCAAGTCGTAGCGGAGAATAACTTGCGCCACCGACTTGCCGTGTTTTTGCCCAATGAGCGCAATGACCGGATTGTTCAGCGCCTTCCCCCCACCAAGCGGTGACCAGCCTTCAACCGTAATGTTGTGTGCAGGCGCAAACTTGCGCATCGCCTGCTCCTGCATGAGCGGGTTAAACTCAATCTGGTTGACCGCGGGTTGCACATCGGCCGCACGCAATAAGACCTGCAGGCGCTGCACATCAAAATTAGATACGCCGATTGCACGCACCCGGCCGTCACGATACAACTTTTCCAGCGCACGCCAGGTTTCCACGTATTGACCGTCAACCGGCCAGTGGATCAAATACAAGTCCAGGTAGTCCAACTGCAGGCGACGTAGCGTGCCCTCGAACTTATCGAGGGTGCGCCGGTACCCCTGGTCGCCGTTAGCAACTTTGGAAGTCACAAAGATATCCTGGCGCCGCACCGCACCGTCCGCGAACGCCGCTGCTAGTCCACGACCCACCCCGGCTTCGTTGCCGTACTGCTTGGCTGTATCAATCATACGGTACCCGTTGCGGATGGCCGCCTGAACGGACGCCTCCGCAGTCGTGTTGTCCGTCTGCCACACGCCCAGGCCAAACCGGGGCATGGCGACACCGTTGTTGAGCTGAATGGTACTCGTTAAATCTAATTGTGCCAAAATTCTGCCTCCCACATTGTGGTGGTACACCCACCTATCTACAATCACGATACTCTAAATCACATCGCGCGTTAAGCACCAACTGCGGCTTAATCGCCGTATACGGTGAACCCGTAACCCCGAATGTGCTCCTTCAGCATGACGAGGTACCGTTGCGCCGTGTCACTCAACTCCATTTTGCGGTGTTGTAGGTACCCCAGCGTCATCGAATCGTCGACGTCCAGCGGAATCGCCACAATTTTCTCGTCGTTCAGCTCGCTCGAAATAATTCCCGAACTGATGGTGTAGCCGTTCAGCCCGACCATCAGGTTAAAAATCGTCGCCCGGTCACTGATTTGAATGTGTTTTTTATGTGGTAAGGTGCTGAGAATTTCTTCCGCAAAGTAGAACGAGTTCGTGTCCCCCTGTTCGTACGACAGGTACGGGTAGTCCGCCAAGTCGGCCAGTGTTAACCGCTACTTACGCGTCAAGGGATTATCGCGACCCACAAAGACGTGTGGTTTGGCCTCAAATAACGGGGTGAACTCCAAATCTTTCTCGGCAATCAGCCGCCGCATGACCGTCTGGTTAAAGCCGTTCAGGTAAATCACACCCAGCTCACTCTTCAGGCTAGCGATGTCGTCCAGAACATTTTCGGTTTGCGTTTCCCGCAACGTAAACTGGTATGCATCCCCACCGATTTCCCGCACCAGGTCGACAAAGGCATGGACCACAAAGGCGTAGTGTTGGGCCGAGACGCTGAACACCCGCTTACGGACATTACCCTGGCCAAAGTGTTCCTCCAACAGGCTGACCTGGTCCAAGACGCCGCGCGAATAGTTAATAAACTCCCGTCCCGCGTCAGTGAGCGTGATGCCGCCACGACTACGATAAAACAGCTGGACGTTAAACTCCTTTTCCAACTCCTTCATCGCCTGTGATAACGATGGTTGGCTAATGTATAGCTGCTTCGCCGCCTCGTTAATGGAGCCCGTGGCCGCAATCTTCTCTAGGTATTCTAGTTGTTGAATCCGCATAGCATGACCTCCGTGTTATAGATTGCGCCTATTATACCACCAAGCAATTAAGAATTACCCCTGACGCAGCCATAGCGGTTAGAATAATCTCAACCATTTAATTTACGGAGGCCACCACCATGACACAATCACGTTTTCAAATTGTCGGTTCACTATTGCGACCAGCAGAACTGTTAACTTACAAGGACCAAATCGAGCACCGCGACGACATCCAGTACCCGTTCTACAACGACTTTCCCGGTTACCAGGACGTTGAAACCAACGCCATCAAGCAGGTGATTGCGGAGGAAAAGGCTCACGGCATCGACGTACTCACTGACGGTGAGTACAGTAAGTCCATGTGGCACCTGGACTTTCTGTGGGGATTCCAGGGTATCGAGCGCTACATTACCGACCATGGTTACACCTTTGAAGATCACGACGGTGGCAACTTTGAAACCCGGAAGGATATTGGCATTCGGATCACCGCCCCGCTGTCCGGCAAGAACCACCACTTCATTGACATCTTTAAGGAACTCAAGGCGCAGGCGGGAGATCAGGACGTCAAAACCACCGTTTGGGGCGCCGCCCACGCGTTCACCGAACTATCCGTCTTTGACCACCTGTATGGTGAAGGTCAGGTTTACCCCACCGCGGACGCACTCCGTGACGGTCTGATTAACGCGTACAAGGAATTTCTGACCGAGTATCAGGCTGCCGGCGGTACGATCATCCAGTTTGACGACTGTTTGTGGGAACTATTTGCCGATGATAACCAGCAGAGCTTTTTCGGGGATGGCAAAGGTGGTGTTGAGGACCTGGCCGACGAATTTGTCGCCATTAACAACGCCGTGGTCGACTATGGTCACGAGCTCGGGCTGAAGGTGTGGACCCACAACTGTCGTGGAAACTACGCCAGCCGGCACGCTGCTGGCGGTTCGTACGCCTCCATTGCGCAAAAGTTTCTGCACGACCAGCACTACGACCGTTTCTTCCTGGAGTGGGACGATGACCGTGCAGGTAGTATTGAGGCACTCAAGGCTCTGCAAGACCGCCCCAACGTGGAGGTGGTACTCGGCGCGCTGTCCAGCAAGACCAACACTCTGGACGACGAGGACCGTGTTCGTCAGTTACTAGATAAGGCTAGCGCCATTCTCGGGAAGGACCGTTTGTACCTGTCCCACCAATGCGGCTTTGCTTCCTGCGACGGGGGTAACGAATTGACGGCAGCACAGCAGTGGGCCAAAATCGATCAGGGTCAGCGCATTGCGGCGGATTATTGGGCGCACGCGACGGTTTAACTATGTTTCGGAATGAATGCGTACCCTCGGAGGTACGCATTTTTTTGTTTTGGTAAAGGTGTTGTCTTAATTGATGCGTGTATGCGTACTATACTGTGAGCATACGAGAGTCACTTGCGGACAAGATGAGGTGCGTGTTAATGCCAAAACCAGATTACGCAATCTACCCAGCAGTATTTTCAAGGGATGCAGACGACGGCTACTACGTTGTGACGTTCCCTGATGTTCCCGACACAATCAGTCAGGGCAAAACGTTGACCGACGCGGTTAAAAACGCGCCCGATGCACTGGGCGTGGCATTACCAGACTATAGCAGCTACCCTACCCCAACACCATTACGCGACGTTCAACGAGCATTTCCGGGCGACATTGTGAGCTTGGTGGGCGTAGACTTGCGTGCCGCCCGCCGCAAGCGCAGGGACTCGACAGTGCGCAAAAGCGTGACCATCCCCCAGTCCCTAGACCACGCAGCACGCAGGGCCGGAATTAACTTCAGCGCCACGCTCACGGAAGCTTTGGAAAGGGCCTTAGAGCACCGCCAAAACTGACGTATTCAAACAAAGCGCCCGCAGATAACGGAACTACCCAAAGAGGGTGCCGTGTCATCTGCGGACACTTTATTAATTAGATTTTTAGCCGACCTGGCCGCGGCGCAGGCTCGGCTCGGTGAACCATAATAACACAAAATTAAACAGCAACATGCAGGCCGTGCAAATAAACACGGCATTATAGTCGAAGAGTCCGGCCAACGCACCACCTAAGAACGCACCGAACATGTTACCCAGCGCTTGAAACGATTGGTTCCATGAAAAGATGGCGGACGTCGCCGTGATGGGCGAGCTCTTCGTCAGCAGGGTCTGAATAGACGGGAACAAAGCCGCGTCCGACACCCCAATCATCAGCCGCAAAACGCCCAGGATGACGATGCTGCTGACGAACCCTTGGGGGAAGTACATAATCACGGCAAAGAGGTAGCCCGCGGTCAGCACCTTCCCGGTACCATGATGGTCGCCATACCGCCCCAACCGTGGAGCGGCAATGATGTTCGATAGCCCCGGCAGTGCGGCAATAATCCCAGCCACGATGGTGATGGGCCCCCGGTAATGCATGAGCTCACGCACGTAAAGGCTCAGGATGGGCGAAATGGAGGCGTTACCCAGTTGCACAATCATGGTTGAGCACAACAGCACAATGGTGAGCTTAGGGTTCGGGAACCCGGCCAAAAAGGAACGCTTCTCCCCCTTTGCACGCTTGGGGCGCTCTACCGGCACGAAGAACTCCTTCACAAAGAAGCCAGCGATGAGTGTGGTTACCAACAGCAGGGCCGCCGTGATGAAGAACGTACTCCGGATGGAGAAGACATCGGCCAAAATTCCGCCGACGATTGGTCCTAGCAGCATCCCGCTGGTCGATCCGGTCACCAGGGTGCCCAGGGCGCGGCCACTTTGGTTACGCGGCGTTTGGGAGGCAACCAGGGCTTGGGAATTGGAGATGAAGCCGGCAAAGATTCCCTGGAGGGCACGGCAGGCGAACAGTTGCCAGACGGAGGTGGTCAACCCCATGAGCAGCATGGAGAGGGCAGTCCCGAGTCCGGCGCGAATAATCATGACTTTGCGTCCCTTACGGTCGGCAAGGGCACCCCAAATTGGGGAAGCGATGGCGGTGATCAAAAAAGTAATGGCGTAGACCAGGCCACTGTAAAAGGTCACTTGCGACTTGGTGTAGTGACCCATGCTGGCCACGTACAGCGACATGAAGGGCATGATTTCGCTAAAGGCCAGGCCAGCCACAAAGGTGCACACCCACAGTATGTAAAGATTTTTCTTCCACGGCCCCTTGGCGCGTGTTTCGTCATCCATTACGACTCACCCCTGACAAAATTTCTAATTAAAGGGGCCGACACATGGGTGTCAGCCCCTACTTGATAAACCGATAACTGTTAGTATGAACTTTTGGTAAGGAGATGTAAAGAGAGAGCGGAGCAGGCCGTTTAGAAGGCAGAGCATAAGCAACTCTAACCGAAAGGCCCGCACTTGGCCTTTTGGTTAGAGTTGCTTATGCGGCGTCTTCTGGCCTGTGCAGCTCGTTTTAACACGCACGCATAGCGAGGGCGCGGAGTAGTGTTCCCAAGAAATATAGCGAAACCCGAACCTGGTTTCATTGCCGTAGCGGGTTACGCGCAAGTTTCTGCGGGGCGCAGCTCGTTTAGAGAGCGGAGCCCCGCGGGTAGAAACCAGAGTATAAGTAGCTCTGGACGAGAATCCCGCACTTGGATTCTTGTTCGGAGCTACTTATACGTCGGTTTCTGCGGGGTGCAGCTCGTTTTAACACGCACAACTAACGAGGGCGCGGTGCACCGGTACCAGAAATTTAGCGAGGCCCGCACTTGGCATTTTGGTGACAGTACCTTATATGTCGCTTTCTACGGGGCGGAGCTCGTTTTCAAAACTCACGAGTACCAAGGGCACATTGCGGCGTTTACGCATAATTGTCATGGCATTTTTAAGTTAACCATTGATGTGTTGGTTACCACGGTCACCGCTGAACCCTCACCCTTCATACCGTCTATGCAGGCGAGCAATCACCATCAGCACCACGATCACAGTCATACCACCAACAAACAAACCGCCAATGGTGCTCCAACTAAGGTAGTAGTGACCCACCAGAATCAGCGCCACGCCTAACAGAACTATAACTGTAATTACAATTGCTAGTCGCCGTGAACGCCTTCGCTGGATATTCTTGACGTCTCTGCCAGCCAGATGGTTAATCTCTTTCTGTGCCGGCCACATCACAACCATATTTACCAGCACCAATACGCACACAATCATGCTGGCGATGCCACCAAGCTCAAACCCAACAACGTGTAATTGCGACAAAATCAACAACGCCGCCAGCGCCACATCGATAATCCACGAAGCCCAAAATGTTACCATTGTCTTACGTAACGCCATGGCGTCCGCACGCACTTTATCCATCATCATGTTATCCTCCTTGAGTAAAATATCAAGGGATAGACCGTACAGGTTGCTCAAATCAATCAGACTCGCAACGTCAGGATAGCTGCGTTCATTTTCCCAATTAGATACCGTTTGACGGGTTAAATGTAGTTGATCCGCGACTTGTTGTTGCGTCAACGCGTGCTCTTTACGTGCCGTTGCGAGTCGAATTCCAATTTGCATCCTGCTGCCCTCCCACATTCTCAAGGTAATACCGTTACCGATATTGTACTAGCAAAGAGGCGTTGTCATCACGTTTTGTGGGCAAATCGCCCGCCAATAATCTTGGCGCTGCATTATTTCCCGGGGAATAATGGCATATTTCGCACCCGTCCCGTGGTATCACCGTTTCTAGCACCACCGATTATACAGTGGCACAGTTTTGACCTTTTTCAAATTATGTTGGCTCATCGGGTACCTCCTTGGAGAATATCCCGTTGAGCTTTTTTGCGACTTCAAAGTTACTGTTGGGGTAGAGATGACCGTAGGTGCCGAGTGTCGTTTCGATGTCTTCATGCCCCAGACGTTCTTTGCTCTGGAGTGGATTTTCACCGAGGCTAATCAACAGCGACACATGCGATTGACGGAGGCCATGCACAGTAATTCGCTGAACTTTGGCGAGTGTACTGTACGCGCCCACAATATCAATGAATTGCTGTTCAAAGCACGGAATCCCATCACGTGAGAATACCCACTCGGAATTCACCATCGCCGCTTGTACGGCCTGCCACACGCCTAAGCACGCCACGGTATCATCATCAAGCGCCACGGTACGGCGACTGGCAGCGGTCTTTAGTGCGGGCGTTTCAAACCAGTCGCGGTTGTGATAGTCCATGGTCTTATTGACGTTCACGGTCTTAGCTTCGAGGTCAACGTCTGTCCACTTGAAATCAATAACCCAATCATCAACAACTGACTCCTCCATTTCGTATTGGAGCTTGAGGATACCAGATACTTATAGAAAATTGTAAACATATATCTGGAAGTACTAAATTGAAAAGTTACCGAGCAGTAATCCCAAGCAAATCATACGGTGATAAATACAATGCCCGCATAATCACTTTTGATAGCTCGTTTTCTGACAACAAATCATCACCCGACAGCCAGGTAAGAAGAACTGACATGATGGCATTCGTAACTATGCACAACGCATATTCTTGGGGTAAGTCCCTTATAAACGTGGCCTCGCCTTTAACCCGTTTTAGTTCGCCTAAAATTGATTTTTGAAGCATCGCTGTAATCGACGTCGCAAAAGCCGGATCACCATTGGGGCCGAAAAGAAAGCTAAGCATTGCTTTGTTCTCAGCCGCAAAAGCAACAATATCTTCTATTACAGGATACGGTTGACCGACACTTAAGTCTTGATAGTTCATGGTACCGTCAATTCCGGTATCTAACATCAACTGAAATTTAGAAGAAATACTATCCTTAACTTTTGTGACCAAATCATCTTTATCAAGGTAGTGCAAATAAAATGTCCCTCGACTAATACCACTAAGACGAGTTAGATCACTCACGGTAATTTGGTTTAATGATTTAGTTTTCCCCACGGTAACCAGCGCGTTTAAGATCGCCGCATTAGTCTTCGCAATCTGTTCTTGATGTGTTGGCATGTCAACCTCCTCTGTTTAATTGACACTTTTCAAATAAATGGTCATAGAATTTAGCACAGCATGTGATTTAATAATTGAGTAGTTTGATTAACACGTTGTCCATTATTATCCGGCTGGAGGGAAAAATCAATGACATCTTTCATCTCAGTACAAAATGAAACTAAAACTTATGGTAGTGGCGATCACGCTGTTACCGCAAACAAGAATATCAGCTTTGAAATTGCTCCCGGTGAACTCACTATCATTCTCGGCGCGTCTGGAGCTGGCAAGTCAACTTTACTCAACGTGCTTGGTGGAATGGATCATCTGACCAGTGGCACGGTAAATGTGAATGGGGTTGAGCTTGGCGAACTCGATTCACGTGGATTAACAACTTATCGCCGCAAACAGGTCGGCTTTGTTTTCCAGTTCTACAACCTGGTGCAAAACTTGACGACTATCGAAAATGTTGAATTAGCATCCGAAATTGCAGATCAAGCCATGCCAGCCGAAGAAGCCTTGACTGCTGTCGGCCTAGAGAAGCGTACCCAGAACTTCCCCGCCCAACTTTCAGGCGGTGAACAACAACGCGTCGCGATTGCCCGCGCGATTGCGAAGAATCCTGATCTATTATTGGCTGATGAACCAACTGGCGCCCTAGACTATCACACGGGCAAAAAGATTTTACAATTATTTCAAGATTTCACGCGTAAATCCGGTAAAAACGTGATTATTGTGACCCATAATTCAATGATTCGACCGATGGCTGATCATGTCATCGAAATAGCTGACGGTCAAGTAAAAGCAGACACCCGCAACGAGAATCCAACTCCGGTTGCCGAATTAGAATGGTAGGCGATAATTGATGAAAATGCTGAACAAAAATATTGCGCGCGAATTCAAAATGTCTCTTGCAAGGTATATCTCGGTATCAGCGCTTTTGATGCTGGGCGTCTTCGTCTTAATTGGGTTGAACGTCACCGGACCAAATATGCGCAAAACCGCTCAAACCGCATACAACACCGAGCAGCTTGCAGATGCTAAAGTCACATCAACCGTGAGCTTGAGCACAAAAGATCGAACGGCGATTAAAAATCTTGCGGGCATCAAAAAGACCGAATTCGGCTATACAACGGACACCGTAATTAAGAACACCAAGCATGCGCTGCGTGTTCAAAGTAATCCTAAAACATTATCTAAATTGACCATCACTAAAGGGCACAGGGCGACCACTGCTAAACAAATTGTGTTAAGTGACAAGCTCCGTGGTCAATACAAGCTCGGTGATCATATTACCGTAGCCGCCGGCAAGTCTAATGGCAGCACTGGGCTGACACACAAAACATTTACCATCGTTGGCTTTGCCACCTCAACAGAGTATCTAAAGAAGGACAGCCTCGGTTCGACAAGCCTTGGTAGCGGTACTTTATACGGTTTTGCCTATACCACCACTGGGGCATTTTCTAGCACCAAACCGAACGTTGCCCGCTTAGCATTTACTAATTCCAAAGGTGCCGCCTATTCCACGGCCTATGAACACTATGCAACTAAGCAAGTGGATAAACTGCAAAAGAAACTTAACCGACGCAATCGGGCGCGCGTCGCAAAACTTCGCCAAGATTTAACAAAACAAATTAACGACGCTGAAACGAATATTGCCAAAAACACAACGGCCATCACCAACGCAGAAACAGAGCTCTCTGCTGCGCAATCGCAACTAGACACCCAGATGATCCAAGCTAAAGCTGCTCAATCCTCGAGTACCGTTGCGACGCTGACGATCAAACAGCAAGCGCTGGATCAGCAGCGGGCGAAATTGAAGACGCAAAAGCAGGCCCTCAAAGATGCAAGAGGCAAGCTGACAGAAGCCAAGTCCTCAAAGCGCCAGTTAAAAGATGTAACGCTAACGATTGCTAGCCGTAACGACTTCAACGAGGGTTACAACAATTATGGCGAAGATGCCGCGCGCATTGACGCACTCGGCAAGTCTTTCCCTGCATTTTTCTTCCTGATTGCAATTTTGGTCAGCTTCACTACAATGCGTCGAATGGTTGAAGAAAAGCGTATTGAGATGGGGACTTTACGCGCACTTGGATACACTAAAGGCCAAGTCATGCGCGAGTTCCTTGTCTACAGCGTCACCACCGCGGTCACAGGTACGGTGCTTGGTAGTATTCTCGGCTTACTCGTGTTGCCAAGAATCATCTTCCGCGCGTACACCGCCAACTTTAATTTCTCGAATCTCCAACTAGCACTGCATCCGGAATTCATTGCTGCAGGCTTCGCCCTCGCTCTATTCTCGACGGTACTGGCCTCTTGGCTAGCCGCACATTCTTCCCTAAAGACGATCACCGCTGAGCTCATGTTGCCAAAGCCCCCCGTCAGTGGCTCACTAATTTTGTTGGAACGCATCACGCCAATCTGGATGAGAATGAGTTTTTCCCATAAAGTCACCGCGCGTAACTTATTCCGCTATAAGGGACGCATGCTCATGACCATCATTGGAGTTGCAGGGGCCACCGCGCTGATGATCACCGGCTTTGGGATTCGCGATTCGCTAAACACGATTATTGACCGCCAGTTCGGCCAAATTAGCCAGTACGATCTTGTTACTGTGTACAATCCTAATGCTGAAAAAAGTGAGGTCACCTCTGCTCGAGAGACTATTACCAAATCAAACACTGTCAAGCATTACAGCTCGGCTCACTTTGCCAATGTTTACGCAACAGATAACGACTCTAACTCGCGTGAAGACATCTCTCTAATTGTCCCAAGTTCGGCCTCTCAACTTGATCGATATATCAAATTGAGGGACTACAAGACAAATAAAAAGATGACCCTCAGCAATAATGGCGCAATCGTATCGCAAAAACTCGCCAAGCTTCAAAATGTTAATGTTGGTGACACGTTCACAATCAAAGAAGCTGATGGAACCAGTCACAAAATAAGGGTAGCCGGTATTACAAAGATGTATGCTGGGCACTCCATCTACATGAGCAAAGCATATTACAATCAGGTTTACGACACTAAAGTCACCGCTAACGCATATCTAGTGACGCTGAAACATGCCACGGACAAATCTGTGAATGCTTTTGCTGCCAAATTCAACCGGACAAGCGCGGCCGTTCAAACCGTCCAGTCTAAGGAAACTAAGAAGACAATCACTAACATCTTAAGTAATCTGAACAACCTAATCCTTGTCTTGGTGCTTAGTGCTTCACTGCTCTCGCTGGTCGTGTTATACACGCTAACCAATATCAATGTGTCAGAGCGGGTGCGTGAATTATCCACGCTCAAAGTGCTCGGCTTCTATCCTAAGGAGGTGCTAATGTATATCTATCGTGAAACCAATATCTTAACCGGTGCGGGGATCATAGTCGGCATTGGGGTGGGATACGCTTTTCACGCATACATTATGGCGCTTCTCCCTCCTGCGACAGCAATGGTAGCGCCTGGTCTAACTTGGATCAACATTATCATTTCTGTCGGTTTAACAATTGTATTTTCTCTGATTGTGATGTTCATGATGAACCGGAAGATTCAAAGCGTAGACATGCTAGAAGCTCTTAAATCTGTTGATTAGTTTGTTGATTCACGCTGCGTGAGCCCTACAGATTAGCACAGCTTATGTTCTTCCACGAGGGCACCACAAACTTATTATGGACATCTTTAATGAACCGCCTAGCCATCTCGGCTTGGTGGTTTTGTTTTGCTCTTTGGTTGCTAAATTTCGGAAAAATCAAATTCGGTTTCATTTCAGCTCTTGATTTCCGTTTGTGCATGTGCCGAAAGCAAATCATTTAGCTCATGAGGTCAGTATTATGAGTAGCGAACGCAAAGTATCTCGTACGTTTATCAGATACATGCAACAAGTTCTCCGAAACGAGCGAATCAACATTTATCGAAAATACCTTAATACCGTCAAGGAAACCCCACTCGAAGAATGGTTGTTGGAAGAAATTGCCGAGCCTGGTCATCTTGAAGACTTTCTTTTGACCGATGATGGAGTTGATCACCTTGAATTCTTCGAGAACGAACGTCTTGCCGCGGCCATTGCAACCCTTTCCACAGCTGATAAGATGGTGTTGTATCAATACTACTATTCTGAACTGAACGACGTGGAAATCGGTAGCCACACCGATAAGACTAGTCAGGGGGTGAATAAGAGGCAACGACGGGCACTAGCGCGAATTAAGGAAGCATACGAAAAGGTCTAATGAACCAAGCAAATTCGGTAAAAGCATATTCCAAATAAATAAGACTGCCAAAGTAACCGCAGTCTTAATCGTTGAGGTGGCACATCAGTGGCACATTCCAGCAGCAGTATATTTGATGTTGGTACTGCAATACATTCCATAAAGCGTATTGTCCTGAATTCTGTGAGTTAATCGAACAAGTAGTTTATTTCCCGGGTAATACGTGATTAGGCATTGACCTACTTTCGGCCCAGGGCCAGACTATTGGTGACAATACAAACTACTTTTAATCATGGAGCTGATGTTATGCCAACCAGTGATGCAGAACCATACCCAACGAGCACGGAGCTGACTACCTTAATCAAAAAGGCCCTGGCTACTGACTACGTACGGTCCCAACAACCACTAAACTACGAGTTAAACGAGGCTCTAGCGCGACTGCAAAGACGGACGGCCGTCGACCAAATTGCGCCCCACATAGCGCGGTTAATTCTCAACTACACCGTAGCCGATATCTCTATGCCGGACGCGTTACTACCACTATACCAAGCCACCTACCGTACGCCTTCAGTGAAGGACCAATACAACCGTGCAGCCGGCCTGAGTACGTTGCTGAGTCACATTTGGTTCAACTAATCACAATGCTCATGGTGAACCCGACTTTAACTAGAACTCATGGCTACCAATACACAAAACGTGGTGGTCCCTGGCCATACACCTCGCGATGCACGATACCCTCATTTTCTAGCTCACGCAACTGTTGCGTGAGCATTTTTTGCGTGATTGTATGAATGGCCCGAAGCGGTTCGCCTGGGCGCATCTTACCGCGGCGTAAATGGCATACGCGAGAAGAACGGAAACTACACACGCACTAATCGAAGCGAATCTATCCCGCCAATAATCTAGGCGTGAGTCTTATTACCCGGGAAATAATGGCTGACCGGCGAAACCCGCGCAATTTTGCCCTGGTGTTGCCGTCACCGAAAAAAAATCAGTCAGCGTCTGCGGACACCACATCCAGATCAATCATGGATTGGGCGGTTGCAATAATGGACTCCTTTGCGGAACGTGGATACCACCCCAGTAGTTTAACCGCCTTGGCGTCACTAGTCTCAGCGTACTTATCCGCAACCGAAGCAACCATCCGTAGCATCGGATTTGCCTTAGCCGCTAATTTGAGAACAGCAGTGGGGATGGTCTTAGTCGGCAATCTATCGGCAAAATCCGGAAACGCCTCACGCAGAATGTTCGCCACTTCGAGCATTGAGTAGATTTCACCGGTAGTCGCCAGGAAGCGTTGGCCAGCAGCAGCGGGCTGAGTCATGGCCAAAATATGCAGACTGGCAACATCACGCACGTCAACGTAGCCTGAATTAACGCGTGGCACCATCTTCGTCTTGCCCGCGAGCATTTCTTGAATTTGGATATTGGAATGGGAATAATCGTCGGCGAGCACGGGGCCCATCACCGCAACCGGATTGACCGTAGCTAGTTCCAGTCCACTATCATCTTTGGCAATAAAATCCCACGCCGCACGTTCGGACATGGTTTTAGATTTTTGGTACGGGTGAACCCCCTTGGCACTGAGGTCAGACCACACGTCCTCGGTAAATGGAGTATTGCGCTCGGGGTGTCCTGCAAAGATGGCGCCGTACGCGGACGTCAGAACGACACGCTTTACGTGGTGTCGGCTAGCAGCACGTAGCACGTACAAAACGCCATTAATGGCGGGCCGAATCATCTCGTCCTCGTTTTTAAAGTTCAGGGTCGGAGTTGGGGAGGCAACGTGGATGACGTAACTGGCACCAGCGATGGCATCATCCCACGGGTCTTCATGCGTCAGGTCGGCAGCAACGACTTCGAGTGCGGACAAGTCGCTCACCCCACCCTTCCGCAACATTTGCTCAATCAATGGCCGCTTAGCAATTGACCTAGCAGTGGTCCGCACCGCGTATCCTTGCTGTAGCAATTGTAAAATGATGTGGCTGGCAATAAAACCACTACCACCGGTGACAACAACGAGTTGTTTTTCAGACATATTGATTCCTCCTTATTTTTTAGCCGCGATACACTTGTAACGGCAGTGATGTTAATGTACACTGATGCCATTCGTGAAACAAGCGTAATCAACGCATCTGTGACAGGAGTGATAAATTGTAATGTCAGCGACCAAACATGCGCAGCAGATTCGTGAGGACTCCATTAACTACCTCACAACGGCACTGTTACAACTACTGGAGAAAAAACCACTGGCCGAGATTAAGGTGACCGAACTGGTGGCGCGCGCTGGTGTCAGCAGGATGGCCTACTATCGTAATTTCGACACCTTGGAGGATATCTTGCGGGCATACTTTGCCCCACGTATCAGTCATCTGTTCGACGACGTGATTGAGCGTGTACCCACAGACGCCAAAATTGCCGATATGCAGCAATTTTTCGAGGAAATGGGCGCGGCACTATCACTGGCGGAACGACGCAATTACGAGTACATCATTCAGCGACTGTTCGATGGCAACATGCGCCGCTTTTATGACAACAACCGGCACTGGGACGGTCTGGACCCGACGGCCAAAAGATACTGGGCGAAGTTTATGAGCGCTGGTGTATACGGTATTTGGCGCGAGTGGTTGCTACATGGGCAACAAGAGCGCCTAGCCGACATTCACTTGCTGGTAGGGACGATGCAGGACGCAACATCGGCCGCGCTCGGCAGTGTTGATTTACACAATAATGCGCGCATGCCAATTAGCCCCAATGAACGTGAGGATTAATAGTCATGGAAATTATTGTTTGTACGCAGCGACCTTCGCGCCTGATTGGCCAATTAGTGCAGCTTTGGGAAGGATCAGTTCGAGCAACGCACCATTTCCTGGATAATGCCACCATTCTTGAAATCAAGCAGTACGTTCCTGAGGCTCTGCAAAGCGTCCCGGTGCTGGTAATTGCCCGCAATTCCAGCAAGCGGCCTATTGGATTCCTAGGTACTAAAGGTGACAAGCTGGAAATGCTATTCGTGGCGGCAGAAAACCGCGGCCAGGGCATCGGCCGCCAACTTTTGCAGTTCGCTATCCACCGGTTTGATCTGCACACAGTGATTGTCAACGAACAGAATCCACAAGCACGCGGATTTTATGAGCACATGGGGTTTCACACGGTTAATCGCAACGCGCTGGACGAACAAGGACGGGCATACCCAGTGCTAACAATGCGGCGTTCTTAGCAGGCTCTGATTCCCACCCCATCGCTAGCGGTAGTGAGTAAGTCAAACTCCCTAAGGACAAACAAAGGAGGGTACCCAGTCTAATCAATCCGTATCGGTTGAATAGGCTGGGTACCCTCTTTCGCTATTATCTGGGCGCTAACGCCACGTCGTCACGGTGTACCAACTGAATGTCTTCGCCACACGCCCGCCGCTCATCGATATTCTCTTCACCCCACGTGCACAACATACTCAAAATTTGGTTGAGGCTCTCACCCCGCTCCGTCAGCGAATACTCAACGCGCGGTGGCACCTGCTCGTACACCTCGCGATGCACGATACCGTCATTTTCTAGCTCACGTAACTGTTGCGTGAGCATTTTTTGCGTAATTGCGGGAATGGCACGGCGCAACTCACCCGTCCGCATCATGCCGTGGCGCAGGTGGCATAAAATGATGGTTTTCCACTTGCCCCCGATGATATCCATGGTGGCTTCAACCCCAATATTATATGTCGTCATGCTTTCCCCTCCATAGGCACCAAAAAGTGCGTAGTTGTATTAATGTGCCTATCCAATATACTTGTATTTCGTAAGTAACACAAGCACACGTATTGGAGGAAAGAATGGAAACCACTACTAATACCACCCGCACTGCTACTTGGACGCTACTGGCATTAGCCCTCAGTGCCTTTGCTATCGGCATGACCGAATTTATTAGCGTTGGGGTGATGCCCCTCATCGTCAGCGACTTTGGCATTCGCCTCAGTACCGCCGGACTAACCGTATCCGTGTACGCCGCTGGCATCATGGTGGGTGCACCCGTCCTCACCGCGATCACCAGCCGCTACCAACGGAAAACGTTGCTGTTAGCCGTCATGCTGACATTTATCATTGGTAACCTCGTGACGGCCATCGCACCCAACTTTGCCCTGTTACTGGTCGGGCGGGTGATTGCCGCGCTGGCCCACGGGCTGTTTATGGCCGTCGCCACGGTCATTGCCGCTGACGTGGTCAGCGCCGACAAGCGGGCCAGCGCCATTGCTACCATGTTCACCGGGCTGACCGTTGCCACTGTCACCGGTGTGCCTTTGGGAACGTTCATCGCCCAACATGCGAGCTGGCGGTTGGCCTTTGTCTTTATCGCCGGGCTGGGCGTGGTCGCGTTGCTCGCCAACTACTGGCTCGTGCCCAACGACCTCACTCAACCGGCCGCACCACGCCGCGGGGCCGTCCTGCGACTAATTCGTGAACCACGGCTACTAGCTGGACTCATCATTACTGCATTGGGTTACGGCGCCAGCTTCCCCGTCTACACCTACATTAGCGCCATTCTCCGCCGAATGGGCTTTGGTGCCGGCATCAGCGTCATTCTACTGCTAATTTACGGGATTGCCGTAGCCATCGGGAACACGCTGGGTGGACGACTCGCTAACCGTCGACCGCTACAGGCACTGAGCATTATGTTTGCCGCCCTCACCCTGGTCATGATTGCCATGCTTTTTGGCCTCCGTTATACCGGTCTGGGGCTCGCACTACTACTCGTCATGGGGCTCCTCGCCTTTATGAACGTTCCCGGTCTACAACTTTTTACCATGCAGGTCGCGGAAGAACGGTACCCCGAGGACGCCCCGCTCGCCTCAGCACTCAACATCTCCGCCTTTAACGTTGGCGTAATGGCTGGAAGCTTTGGCGGTGGGCAACTACTCAACCATTGGGGTCTCCTCAGCACGCCAATTGGCGGGATTATCCTAGACGCCGCGGCTTTGTTACTGACACTGTGGCTGATTCGCACCGACAAATAACGCATCATAATACGGTAACCAAAAATACGCCACGGTTCGTCGCCGGCCCTACAGCCGGTATCGTTACCGTGGCGTATTTTTACTGGCCATCGCGGGGCTGTTCAACGATTCCCACTTTGGCCAAAGTTGCAATAATAGCGTGCAGGTGCTTGGATAATTCATCACGTTCCGTCCCGCTTAACTTCGCTAACTGGACGTCCATTACTTGCTCCACGTCCCGCATATTCTGCTCCGCAACCGTATCCCCGTGCGCGGTCCGCATCACCTGCACCTCGCGCCGGTTGTCCGGATTATGTTGCCGAGCAACTAAATCCAGCCGCTCCATCCCCGCAATCAGCCGGGTTAGCTGGGCATTCGCGATACCCATTTCGCTGGCCAGCTGCGTCATGGTTTTCCCTGGATGCGTGTAGACAGTCATCAGTGCTACTGCCTGCAGGGGCGTCATCCCCTGGTCCGTACGCTCCAGAATGCGCATGACCGTCTGCCCCACCGCCACAAAGAGGTGGCGAAACAGCTCCGTGTTCTCTTGTTGCTGCTGATTATCCATGTTTTCACCTAATTATTTTCCGTTTGTCATATATTTGATTATACTCAATAGTTGACATTTGTAAAATGTAGTCCATAATTAGTCACCAGCAACAGTCAAAGTATCGTATCAAGGGAAGGAGTCACAATCCGTGCTCGAACTAAAACACATTAAAAAATACTACCACGTGGGTGACACCACCACGAAGGCGCAGGATGACGTTTCCGTTGCCTTCCGTAAACAGGAATTTGTCGCCATTCTTGGTCCGAGTGGTTCCGGGAAAACCACCATGTTGAACATCATCGGGGGGCTGGATCGCTACGATTCTGGCGACCTGCTCATTAAGGGGCGGTCCACTAAGGACTTCAAGGACAGTGACTGGGATGCTTACCGTAACAACTCGGTCGGCTTTATCTTCCAATCCTACAACCTGATTAGCCACCTGAGCATCATGGAAAACGTCGAGATGGGGATGACCCTTTCCGGCGTGCCGGCGGCCGATAAGCGACAGCGGGCCACCGACGCGTTGATTCGCGTGGGGCTCAAAGACCACATGCACAAGCAACCGTCACAGCTCTCTGGCGGGCAAATGCAGCGGGTAGCCATCGCGCGTGCCATCGCCAATGACCCCGAAATTCTGCTGGCCGACGAACCAACCGGCGCCCTCGACTCCGAGACGAGTGACGAAATCATGCAGTTGATCCAGGACTTGTCCAAGGAACGCCTGGTCATAATGGTGACGCATAACCCCGACCTCGCGCACAAGTACGCCGACCGGATTATCGAGTTTGCGGACGGTCAAATTCAGCACGACTCCCACCCCCACATTGAGGGGGACAAAGAGGACCAGTTCCAGCTCAAGCGGACCAAGATGAGTTACTGGACCGCCCTCAAACTCTCCTTTGACAACATCCGGACCAAAAAGGGGCGGACGTTCCTCACCGTCTTCGCTTCCAGTATCGGCATTATCGGAATTGCCGTTGTTCTGGCCCTCTCCAACGGCTTCCAGAAGCAGATCAACAAGACGCAGAGCGAGGCCATGGCTTCCATGCCGGTCACCATCTCGCAGGTGGGCACCGACACGAACTCCATGATGACCGGGACAAAAGCGACCAAGTTTGCGCACACCAAAACGGTCACTGCCGAAAAGAGCGACGCAGATAAGGCGCAGCACGTCAACAAGCTGTCGCAGTCCTACATTAATTACGTCAAAAAGATGCCCAAAGCCGACGCGAAGAACATCGCGGTGACTTACAGTACGGGGATGAACCTCCTCCGCGAGGTTAACGGACAGTACAAATCCGTGACCTTCTCCACTAACGACCCTGACAACAGCAGTAGCGTCAACACTGCGGCTTTGATGGCGTCGAGTACCGGTGTCGGCGGTTCCGTTTACCCCATCGACCGCAACGGCAAGCAGAGTTTCCTGAAGACCTACTACAAAGTCATCGCCGGCAAGTACCCGACGAAGTCCACGGACATCGTCCTGGTGGTCAACAAGGATAACTCCCTCAACATTAACGCCATGAAGAACCTGGGCTTTAACGTTAAGGAAGGCCAGAAGTACGACTTTAACCAACTGGTCGGCACCCAGGTCAAGCTGGTCACCAACAACGATTACTACTCCCAGCTGCCAACCGGTACGTACATGCCCGGCAAGGATTACACCGCCATGGCGAACGCCGCAAACACCAAGACGTTGCGCGTCACCGGGATTATCCGCGTGAAGTCCAAGAACTCGGATGGGCTTCTGTCGAGCGGTGTGGCGTACAGTTCGGCGCTGACCAAAGAAGTCCTGGACGCCAACAGCAACTCCAGCATCGTTCAGGCGCAGAAGTCGAGCGCAACTAACGTGATTACGGGCCAAACCATGGATGCCTCGACCCGGTCGACGATTTTGGCCACCCTGGGCGGTTCCAAGACGCCTAGCAGTATCCAGATTTACCCCACCACGTTCAAACTCAAGGACAAGGTGCTCAGCTACCTGGATAAGTACAACAAGGGCAAGAGCAAAGCAGATAAGGTCATCTACACCGACCTGGCCGGCACCGTGTCCGACATGACGGGCGGTTTGATGGACGCCATCACGTACGTGCTGGTCGCCTTTGCCGGTATTTCCCTAGTAACGTCCATGATCATGATCGCCATCATCACGTACACCAGCGTGCTGGAACGGACCAAGGAAATTGGGGTCCTGAAGGCGCTGGGTGCCCGGAAAAAGGACATCACCCGCGTCTTTGACGCCGAGACGTTCATCCTCGGCTTTGGCGCCGGCCTGTTCGGTATCCTGGTCGCATGGCTATTGACGTTCCCTATCAACAGCGTACTGTACGGCGTCACGGGCCTGGCCAACGTGGCGATGCTGAACCCAATGCACGCCATCGTGCTGGTCATCATTAGTACGGTGCTCACCATCCTCGGAGGTCACGTACCCGCACGGATGGCTGCCAAGAAGGACGCCGCCATCGCGTTACGCGCAGAATAATTACTATTGTAGGCAGAACGTAAACAGCCACCGCAAAAATGCGGTGGCTGTTTTTATATAGCGTTACTATTCGTCTCGGTTAAGCCCACACTGCAGGTGCCGCCAGGGCGTCCTTGATGGCCGCCTCCATAGCGTTAGGCTGCGTTAGCGGACTGTAACGGTGGATGAGTTGGCCGTCACGACCCACCAAAAACTTGGTGTAATTCCACTTAATCATCCCCGCATGGGAAGCGCCCTTGAGGTACTTGAAGAGCGGGTCGGCCTGCTTGCCGTTAACCGCCACCCGCTGGGTAATGGGAAAAGTCACACCGTAATGTAACTGGCAGTACTCGGCGGCCGCGCTGTCGTCGGCCAATTCCTGGTGAAATTGGTCTGAAGGCAGTCCCACAATCGCCAAACCCTGGTCGTGATAATCCTGATACAACCGTTCGAGCTGTTCCAACTGGGGAGCGAGGCCACACTTGCTGGCGGTATTCACAACAATCAGCACCTGCCCCTTGTACAGGCGCAGCGGAATTAATCCGCCACCAATTTCTTTGACCGTAAAGTCGTACACGCTCGTTGCCATACGCATCGCTCCCATCCATTAGCCCACGTTTTCCAGCTATCTATTAATTATATTATCGCTTAAAAATAGCCGGTAGTATGCTAAGAAATGGTAAATCTCATTATTTTTGGGTTGCGGGGCCGTTATTTCCCGGGAAATACTCACCAAATGGCTACTGAATCCGCCCACCGCGCGCAGCCAGTACCTGCTGACCAAAGGGACTATCGTAAATTTGGTCTAGTTTGGCCGCAAACTCTGGCCGTGGAATCGCCTCACCAAAGAGCGGGCTCCCCGGCTCCAGCAGCAATCCGAACCGTAACGGGCCTAGGTCGAACGGATCGAAACCGAAGTCGGTCAATATCTGTTTGACCTGGGGACGAATATCGTCGTGGTCCGTGGCAAAGGCCATCGCCCGCGGCACGTCGGGGTGCCGGTCAACCTCAATTTCCAAGTCGTGATATCCCATGTGGTTGAACGCCTTAGCCACTTTGGCTTCCGGTAACCAATCCTGAATCACCTCGGAGCTGGAATGGTTGAAATCGGAAATGTCGTTGTGCGTCCCGTCAACTTCCTTCCAGTAATTGGTGGCGTCGAGCACCAATTTACCCGCAAAGTCACCAGGTACCAGGTCCTGGTAGTGGCTCAAAGGAATCGCCAAGACAATCACGTCCGCCTGGGCCACAACATCGGCGGCGGTGGCACTCACTGCCCCCGGCGCCAGCGTATCAATCACCCACTTGAGGTCCTGCACCGAATGGGTACTACCAATCATAATCGGGATATTGCGACTCGTCCCAATCCGTGCCAGCGTGGAGCCTAACTTGCCCGCGCCCAGAATACCAATGGTTGGTTCCGCCATACTACTCGCCCCCCAGCAACTCTTTGACCCGTGGCACCACACGCTCACCAAAGTTGCGGATGGTAGCCTCGCGTTGGTTCAACAGCTGACCACCCGTACCGTAAACCAAGTCGAACCGCTGCATGTCGAGTGCCTTCATATTGTGCGCAATCTTCTGGGCCACCTGCTCCGGCGTACCCACATAGTACGCACCCTTATCAATTTCAAATTCAAAGCGGTCGCGCGTCATGGGTGCCCAGCCACGGTCAATACCGATACGGTCCATCTCGGCTTTGATGTACTTGAACCCCACCTCGACGGCCTCCTGCTCATCATCCAGGATGATGCCGTGCGCGTGCATCCCCAGCGGCCGTTCCGGCTTCTTAAACTGCTTGGCCGCCTTCTTGTATAGGTCAACGTACGGACGGAAGCGCACGGGTTCGCCACCAATAATCGCGATGACTACGGGGATATCGTAGGCCACGGCGCGGATAATGGACTCCGGTGAGCCGCCCACCGCTAGTGAGGTGGACACTGTCTCACCTTTGGGTAACTGCGGGTACACCGCCGTGTCGGTCAGCGTTTGCGTGAACTGGCCCTTCCAGTTCATGGGGTCGCCCTCCAGCAGCTTTTGCCACATGGCAATCTTTTCTTCAAATAACTCGTTATAGTTTTCGAGATCAAAGCCGAACAGTGGGAATGACTCCGTAAACGAGCCCCGGCCCAGCATAATCTCCTCACGGCCGTGGGACAGACCGTGCAAAGTTGAAAACCGTTCAAAAACGCGCACCGGGTCATCAGATGACAGCACGGTGACCGCCGTCCCCAGCTTAATATTTTTGGTGACCATCGCCATGGCGCCCAGCACCACCTCGGGGCTGGAAATAGCAAACTCCGGACGGTGGTGTTCCCCGAGCGCAATACGGTCAATACCCAGCTCGTCCGCCAACTGTGCTTCTTTGACTACCTGCCGTAACGTCTCGTCACCATCCAACGGCGTCCCATCGTCGTGGAAAGCCAGGTCGCCAAACGTGTTTAAGCCAAACTCATATTTTTGATCAGCCATAATTGTCCCTCCGCTCGCTTACTTTTTGTAAGTATAATGGTATAGTAACCGGAACAACCCGAAAAAGCAAGTACTAAGCACGGATAAATGTTATTTTTTATTGAGCAGTGCGACTGGCTGATGGAGGTACCGTTCGACTAGGACCCTACGAGCCGCATATCAAAATAGACCCGTTAGTTGAGCGGCTTGCACCACCGTTCAACTAACGGGTCTATTTGTAATTACTTGATGTACGCGTCATAGAAGAAGTACGCCGCCAAACCGAACGCCCCAAAGGCAATCACCCGTTGTAACAACTTCACCGGCACGTGCCGCACCACGATGGGGCCCGCGTAGCCGCCAATAAAGAGTCCTGCGCCCAGGGGGATGACCATTAGCCAGTATACCTTGGTGGTCACGGCGTAAATAACCAGTGAGAATACGTTCGCAACGAAGGCCGTGAAGTTCTTAATGGCGTTACTAACCGCAAACGGCTGGTCCAGCGAGATTGCCAAAATAGCAAGTAGTATGACACCGGCCGACGCCCCAAAGTAACCAATGTACAGGCCCACCAGGCCAATAGCCACGTTCTTGGCCACCGTCACCCGAGGACTCTGCGGACGCGGCTTTGCCCGTGTCTCGGGCTTAGAGCGCCCCGCCAGTAACATCAACACGCCCGCTAGCGCAATTAGGAACGGCACAATGTGTTCAAACGTGCTGGCCGGGGCCACCGTCAGTAACAGGCTACCAATAATTGCTCCCAGCAATGCCCATACGGTCACGCTCATGGTTAGCCGTTGGTGACTGCGTAATTCTTTGCGCGACGAAATGGCCGACCCAATGCCAGTAAATACCAGCCCCGCCGTGTTGGTGACGTTCGCGCTCACGGGTGGTAACCCTAACGCCAGTAGCACTGGATACGTCACCAGTGACGCCATCCCCGCCATGGTGCTCAGTAATCCACCCGCAACGCCAGCAACCAACAAGATACATGCGATCCAATACCAGGCCATAACGCGCCTACTTTCTAAAAATATTCCCAGTAGGATTAGTATACACCGGGTACCAGACCACTCAAGCTGCCGCCCGTACCGGTGGCCTAGTCGCGAGCCCCCACCGGTAGTTGTTCAACCGGAATGAACCCAAATTGGTCAAAGTCGAACAGCCCTTGGTCCGTCAGCTTCAGCGTCGGAATAACCGGCAGGGTGAGGAACGATAGCGTAATGAACGGGTCAAAGTCAACGCCGCCACTCACCTGATCATAGGCAGCGCGTAACGCCCGCATTTGTCGCGCCACAACCGCGAACGGCTGGTCGGACAGGATGCCACCAATCGGTAGCGGTAGGTTGGCCACCACCCCGTCGGCGGTCGCCACGCTTTGGCCGCCGTCCGTCTCCGTAATTGCCGCAATGGCGTTCATGATTGCCTGGTCGTCGGTCCCCACCGCCACAATGTTGTGGGCGTCATGGGCAACCGAACTCGCAATTGCACCACTGCGAATACCAAAGCCGTGCACAATGCCGACACCCACGTTACCAGTATCGTGGTGGCGTTCCACTACCACCATCTTGAGGAGGTCATGCGCCACGTCAGGCACAAACTCGCCGTTTTGGGGCGTCACGTGTGCGTGTAAGTGGTCCGTGGTGATGTGGTTGGGCTGCACCCCGATGACGTGCACATCTGCCCCGCTAACCAGCGGCAGGCGTAAATCACTGCTCTGTACGTGGTGGTGCAGCTGCGTGGCGGTAAATGGCAAAGGTGTTGTGGATTCCGTCGCCACTTTGTCCGCACCGGCCACCCACTCACCCGACTTCATTACCCGGGAAATATCGACCTGGTCAAGGTCACTTACCACCACGAGGTCCGCCAATTGGCCTGGAATTAGGGCGCCGCGGTCGGTCAGTCGGTGCGCCCGCGCGGCGTTATTAGCCGCCATCGTGTACGCCAACTCGGCCGGGAGTCCATACTTAATCGCCAAACGAATATTGTGATCAATTGAGCCCTCACCCATCAGGTCGCCGATGGTCTTGTCGTCCGTGCAGAAGGCGAACCGGTCAGCGTTGCGCGGCGTGACGGCACCAATCGTATTCGCTATGTCCCGTTCCACCGTACCTTCGCGCAGGAAAACGTACATGCCAGCGTCCACACGGGCCAAGGCGTCGGCCACGGTGGCACTTTCGTGGTCAGTATCCATGCCGTGGGCCCGCATGATTTCAATTTGTTCCGCCGTCAGTCCGGCAGCATGACCATCGGCATGGTGTCCGTGCGCGTAGGCATCCCGAACTTTGCCCATCGTGTCCGCATCGTCGCGGGCCACCGCACCGTAATCCATCACCTCGGCCAGACCGTTGACCTCTGGGTACTGGTAGAGTGGTGCCAAATCGGCGGCATGCAAAGCAGCGCCGTTATTATCAAACGGGACGCATGGTACCGATGAGGGTAGCATGTACCGAATGTCTAACGGCGTTTGTCGTGCGTCTTTAATCATGTACTCAATGCCCGCCACGCCGGCTACGTTGGCAAGCTCATGCGGGTCCGCCACGATGGTCGTGACCCCATGTTGTAGGAGGATATGACCGATTTCACTAGGGGCCACCAGCGCACTTTCCACGTGCACGTGTGCATCAATGAATCCCGGAACGACGTATTGTCCCGTGAGGTCAACCGTTTCGCGAGCTGTCAGATCCGGGTGGGGCAAGCGGGAAACCACTTTGCCCTGATCCAGCCATAAATTAGTTTGTTCAAATTCACCAGTATATACATTCAACACACGCGCGCCAGTTAGCACCATTGCGACAGTTTTCAAAGCGGGTCCTCCTCGTACCTATAGAAGACCTGATGTGGATGGTGCGGTGCGCGGTGGCGGGCGGGAAGCGGCGTATAAGTAGCTCTAACCAAAAGGCCAAGTGCGCCTTACCACCTCGATTAGCTTGGACGCTGCTAGGTCCGCGCGTTTCTTTCCGGTATTAAAACAAGCTGCGCCCCGCAGAAACTTGCGCGTAACCCGCTACGGCAATGAAGCCAAACCCGGGCTTCACCGCCGCAGCAAGTTACGCTCCAGTTTCTAAACGCGAGGCTACGCTCTCTACCTTTAAACGAGCTGCGCAGGCCAGAAGGCGCCGCATAAGCAACT
>NZ_BCVS01000024.1:0-26308 GCF_001591865.1 Lacticaseibacillus pantheris DSM 15945 = JCM 12539 = NBRC 106106 | reverse complement strand
GGAGCGCCCCACGAAAGCCGTAGCTAACCAGCCCGGCCAACGCCGCTGGCACTCATCCCATAGTTGCTAAACCGTAAATATTTGTGATTGTGTGGTCATTCTTCCCGATAATCACACTGATTTTGTTATACTAGGATTTGTTTAAGTAACGGTGAACGGGATCAACCGATCGCCGTTTTATTACCACAAGGAGTTGTGTCAACATGCGTAAGGAACAACGCGAAGCCAATCGGGCCCACCTCAAACGGTGGCCCCTCATTATTACCACCAGTATTCTTTTAATTATCGCCATCGCGACCACCGCAATGTTGGCCAACACCCAGAATGTGGACGTGGATGCCACCGTCGTCAACGTGCGTCAAGGCCCCGGCCTTTCGTACGGCGTCGAGGGGCAGGTCACCCACGGTACCCAATTAGCTATTATCGATAAACAAAATTCGTGGTACAAAGTGCGGATGCCCGGTAACCGTGTTGGGTGGGTTGCCAGTTGGTTAGTGAATAATAACGAGGCCACCACCGGTGCAGCCAAATCTGGTGTAACTACGGCCGCCGTCAACGTGCGGGCCTCCTCAACCGAGAGTGCCAGCAAGCTAGGCTCACTAAAAGCTGGAGCCGCAATCAAAGTGGTCTACCAGGAGGGTGCCTGGAGCCAAATTATCTATGATGGCACCGCTGCCTGGATTAGTAGCAAGTACGTGAAACTGAGTGGGACCAGCACGACCGTTTCCACCTCGGACCAGGCCGTTGCTTCGGCGAGCGCCGCCGCTGCTGCCAACTTAACGGTTAAGACAAAGCGCACCGCTAACCTACGGCACACGGCCGGAATTAACGGCTCCGTAGCCAAAGAGCTCCCAGCTAACACTAGTCTGGCCGTCGTTGGTGAAAGCGGCGACTGGTACGAGGTTAAGACCAGTGATGGCACCACGGGATACATTGCGAGTTGGGTCGTCTCCACGCCTAGCAATGGGGCCAGCACCGCCACCTCCACGAGTCTAGCAGAGGCCACCATCGTGCTTGATCCTGGCCATGGGGGTAGCGATACCGGCGCCCTTTCGACCACGGATAAATACGAAAAAACATACACCCTCAAGACGGCCGAGGCTATTCGCTCCGCCCTCGCCGCTGCGGGGGCCAACGTAGTCATGACCCGCAGCAATGACAGCTTTGTCAGCCTAGCGAAGCGGCCTAAAATTGCGCATCAAGTCAAAGCGGACGCGTTTATCTCGATCCACTTTGATTCCACGCCTGACACTAACGAGGCCAGCGGTCACACCGTGTACTATTACAGTTCCAAGAAGGACATCAGCCTCGCGCGCAACCTCAACGTTGCCCTCAAAGGTGTGGGTACGCCTAGTCGCGGTATCGAGTTCGGCGACTTTGAAGTGTTACGGGACAACAAGCAGCCCAGCGTATTACTAGAGATGGGTTACATTAATGACGATACGGATTTCAGCAAAATTCAAACCACCGCTTACCAGCAAAAAGTTGCGAACGACGTGGTGAACGGATTACGGAGCTACTTTGAGAGTGGCTCGCGGTAGCATCTAAAAAGCTTTGCAGCATACCCACAAAACGGGATGCCGCAAAGTTTTTTTAGTCCATCATTTGTGCTAACCGTGCCAATGCCGCGGGCACCTCAGTCAGTGCCGTGACCGTCTCCGTCGCGGCAGGAGCAGCATGCAGACCATCTATGTCGATGTAGATGGTGGCAAAACCCGCGGCCTTACCTGCCGCCACGTCTAACGCGCGGTCCCCCACCACGACCGTCCGGTGGGCGCTTAACCCGAACTCGCGTTGTAGGTATAGCAGTGACTCGGGGTTCGGCTTACGCGCAAAGTGCATGCTGATTGTGGTCCCGCCAGCAAAGAGGCCGCGGAGATTGTTGCGGTCAAGCAACCGCCACGCAACGTCATCGCGATGCGTCCACAGGAAGTTGCGACCACCAGCCTTCACCACCGCATCCAGTGCGGTGCGTGCGCCCGGATACGGTAGCGGTTGGAGGTTGGTGTCGTGCTCCTTGGCGTGGTACGCCTGGTCGAGGCCGGCCAGCGTTGCGTCCGGGTGCGTTTGGGCAAAGTCACGGAGGATAGCGCGAACCGAATCCTGCTTGGCCGCGACTAATAGTTCCTCCGTAGTGCGCTGGTCACCGTAGCCAGCGAGAACCGCCCGTAAAGCGGCCATCATCCCCGGATACGTGTCGAACAGCGTCCCGTCAAAGTCCCAGATTACGTCCACCCTACATCGCCTCCGTATCCATCGTCATGGTCACCGGCCCGTCGTTAGTCAACGTCACCTGCATGTCCGCGCCAAATTCGCCCGTAGCGACGGTAACGCCTAACCGTGCGAGTTCCGCATTAAAATGTTCGTACAGCGCGCGCCCCAGTTCGGGACCCGCCGCGCCGGTGAAGCTCGGTCGGTTACCCTTTTTCAGATCAGCATACAGCGTGAACTGAGAGATGGACAACACCGCTCCTCCCACGTCTAACAAGCTACGGTTCATCTTGCCCGCGTCGTCGCTAAATACGCGGAGTTTAACCAGTTTTTGCGCCAGTTTATCCGCTTCTTCCGGTGCGTCGTTGGGACCGACGCCGACTAATACCATGTAGCCGCCATCGATAGCACCCACTACTTTGCCCGCGATGGCCACGCTGGCGTTACTGACCCGTTGCGCGATTATTCGCATAAAATCCTCCCCAATAAAGTTAACCGTTAGTACGCTTAACCTCGTAGATATCCGGTACGTTCTTGATGGCCTCCATGATGCGTTCCAAGTGAGCCAGGTTGTTGATGCCCACCGTTACGTGAATGTCCGCCATCTTGTCGTGGTCCACACGCCCGTTAATGTTGTTCAGGTTCTTGGTCTGGGCATTCAGTACCTGCAACACTTCATTGAGCAGGCCGTTGCGGTTGTAGCCGTAAATTTCCAGGTCCGCGTTGAAGCTCTGGTTCTGATCCGTCTTGGACTGCCAGTGTACCTCCAGCAACCGGTTGGCCTCTTCAGGGTGCGCCGTGATGTTCGGGCAGTCTGCGCGGTGAATAGTCACCCCACGCCCCTTGGTCACGTAGCCCACAATTTCATCACCCGGCACCGGCAGACAACACTTGGCCAGGTGCACCAGTAAGTTGTCGACACCCTCAATGATGATGCCGTCATCCGTCACTGATTGGCCCGCGTGCGGTTGTTTGCGCTCCTTAGCCACCGTGGTGACCTTCTGGTTAGACTCTAGAATTTCCCGTTCACGGTCGCGCTGGTCCTGCTCCTCCTTGGCGTGTCGCTGTTGCTCGGTCAGGCGGTTGGCCACCACCTGTGCGGTGAGTTCGCCGTAACCAATGGCGCTCATCAATTCGTCTTCCGTATTGAAATTAAACCGGTTGAGAGCCGTCTTCAGTGGCGCACCGGTCAGGAAGTCCCCCGGGTGCAGACCCATATCGAGTAGCTGGTGCTCCAGCATGTCCCGGCCCTTTTCGGCGTTTTCGCCTTTGTCCGCCTGCTTAAAGTAGCGCCGGATTTTGTTCCGCGCGCGCGACGTGAATACCTGGTTAATCCAATCGCGGCTGGGCTGGCTATTGCTGGCCGTCAGCATCTCGACGATGTCCCCGTTTTTGAGCTGGTAGGTGAGCGGCACAATTTTGCCGTTCACTTTGGCCCCCACGGTGTGGTTACCCACCTCCGTGTGCACCATGTAGGCAAAGTCGAGCGTATTACTCCCCTTGGCGAGTTCGTAAACCTCACCCTTCGGAGTAAAGACGTACACACGGTCCGTGAAGACGTCACCCGTGACGCTCTTCATGAAGTCGTGCGCATCCGTGGACTCATCCCCAATTTCCAGGATTTCCCGGAAGAGGTCGAGCTTCTTCCCCGCCGCGTCGTACTGCACCTCGCTGGTCTGGCCTTCCTTGTAGGCCCAGTGCGCTGCAACCCCATATTCAGCGACCTGGTGCATTTCTTCGGTCCGGATTTGTACTTCCAAAGGTTTGCCTTCGGGACCAATCACCGTGGTATGGATACTTTGGTACATGTTCGCCTTGGGCATGGCAATGTAGTCCTTAAAACGCCCTGGCATCGGCTTCCACTCGGTGTGAATGGCACCTAGTACCGCGTAACAATCCTTAATGGACTTGGTGATGACCCGCACGGCGAGGAGGTCGTACAGCTCATCAAATTGCTTATGCTTATCGCGCATCTTCTTGTAGATTGAGTAGATGTGCTTCGGCCGCCCATAGATTTCGTATTCAATGTGCAGGTCGGCCAAACCGCGTTTGATGTCCGTAATGGCCGACTGAATGTACTGCTCCCGTTCGGACCGCTTGGAGTTCATCAGTGAGGCAATTCGGTGGTACTGCTGCGGGTTCAGGTACCGCAACGATAAATCTTCGAGCTCCCACTTGATGGTGCTAATCCCTAGTCGGTCAGCCAGCGGGGCAAAGATGTCCAGCGTCTCCTGGGCAATCCGCCGCTGCTTGTCCGGTGGCATGTGCATCAACGTCCGCATATTGTGCAGACGGTCGGCCAATTTGACCATGATGACGCGGAGGTCCTTAGCCATCGCAATGAGCATTTTGCGGTGATTTTCGGCCAGCTCGTCTTTGTGGGCAACGTATTTGACCTTGCTCAGCTTGGTCAGACCGTCAACAATCACCGCAACGTCACGGCCGAACAGCTCGTTGATGTCGCCCAGAGTCACTTTGGTGTCTTCAACCACGTCATGCAGGTAACCGGAAGCCACCGTCGCCGGATCCATGTTCAGCTGGGCCAAAATACCGGCCACCTGAATCGGGTGGATGATGTACGGTTCGCCACTCTTCCGTAGCTGATCCTTGTGGACGTACGCCGCAAAGTCATACGCCTTTTGCACGAAGGCCAAGTGTTCTTCATTCATGTACTTTGCGCAGATATCATAAACCTGTTCCTGCGTCAGTTCTGGTTCTTCAGCCATTGCCACCGTCTCCCTAATGAGAAAAAATCGGAACAAACGAATCTTTGTCCCGACCTCCTACACTCAAAATTTCTTAATTTAAATATAACCCGGATAGCATAAAAAAACTAGTCCTTTAGCCAAGCAAGCGCGCTAATCACAAGGTAGATAGGCGCCATCCAGTAATCATACTTCGTGAACCGCAGGAAAACCATCAGCGCAAACAGGATGGGGAACACAATGATGGTCCACCAAGGTAGCTGGTGCTGCTTAATTTGGCGACCAATCCACCAGGCAAAGATGCTGTCGAGAACGATGAATAGTAGCCCGACCCGCCAAGCAACGGCCATGTGCAAAAGCTTGAAGATGTACGGGGCCACGAAGGCCATGACGACGCTGGTCAAAATAACCAGTGGGAGTGGCCGCTGCCACCAAGTGTTAATTTTTTTCAGAGTTGACAAGATGTTGTGAATCCTCCTGTAGTTCAGTATATGTGGATATGGCCGCGAGTAAGTACCACGGCGCGGTCTCCGTCCGTAAAATTCGGGGTCCCAACCCTGCATTAACAAAACCGGCTGCGTTTAAGGCCGCTACCTCTTCGGGGGCGAGCCCGCCTTCCGGTCCAAAGACGGCCAGTAAACTCCGGGGGTGCGCACTCACCGTTTGGATTAACTGCGCGTGTTCACCCTGTTTGGCTGATTCTTCGTAGGCGACCAGCTTGGCATCGGCGTCCAACCGCATGACGGCGTCCAGTAGCGGAACAAAGCCCACGGTTGGTACAACGTCACGATGACTTTGTTCTGCCGCCGACTGGGCCACTTGTTGGAGGCGCGCCACCTTCTTGGCGGCACGATCCGGTAACCAGCGCGCGGTGGCCCACTGGGTGTTCACGAACAAAACGCGTGTGACACCCAGCTCCGTGGCCTTTTGGACAATGAGCTCCGCCTTTTGCCCCTTACTAATGCCGCAAACGATGGTCACCGCGACCGGCAACTCGTGGTTGGCAGCAATCCTTTGCTCCACGCGGACGGTCAGTGGGTCGATGCCCGTAATTGTTACCACAAAGGCGTGGCCCTGCGCACCGGCGAGTTCAAATTGTCCACCCACCTGCATCCGTAAGACGGTGATGGCGTGATGTTCAACGGCACCATGGAGGGTGACGCTGGCGCCTTCGGTCAAAGACTCATCAGTAAAGTACCGCTGCACCTACGCCACCTCCCCGTCTGGCCGGGTAGCCAGTAATGCCACCCACTTACCATCGGTGATGGTAGTCGTCACCACTAAACCCGCGTCGGTCAGCCATTGACGGACGCGGGGTTCCTTAGCCAACAGAATACCAGACAAAATTAGCTTCCCACGCTCAGCAAGCACATGTGGCACCTCAGGGACCAGCCGTTCCAAAACGTCAGGGAGGATATTAGCGAGCACCAAGTCGAATTGCTGGTCGTCTGGTACCGACCGCAGTAAGTCGCTCGCGATGACGGTGATGTGGCTAACGGGATTCAGCGCAATGTTCTTTTCGGCGCTAGCCACCGCGACTGCATCAATATCGGTCGCCAGTACGCTCCCTACGCCTAGCCGTTCGGCGGCAACGGCCAGCACGCCGGAGCCAGTACCGACATCCAGCGTCCGTTCCCCACCGCGCACAACAGCTTCGAGAAGTTGGAGCACGAGTCGCGTAGTCGGGTGGGTGCCGGTGCCGAAAGCCTGACCCGGGTCCAACCGCACGACTAGCTCACCAGGTTGTGACGGGGAATATTCCTCCCAGCGCGGGGCGACGGTGAGGTACCGTGTCAACCGGACGGCGTGGTAATACTGTTCCCACACGTTAGTCCACTGGCCATCATCGATGGTCGTAGTCGCCACCGTGCCAGCGCCGCCCTCCAGGCCAAAGTCGGACAGATGGTTCAATCCGTCACGCACGCTAGCCAATAGTGGTGCAGCGTCAGTATTTGACGGTATGTAGGCCGTGACCTGGACGGTTTGGTCGTCCAGCTCCGGGTTGGTTGCTTGGTCGTCAATTTGTACACCGCCGACCGCTAGTTCCGCAAACATGTTTGAGACCGCTTCGCTTGCGTCAATACTCGTCGTCACCGTGATGGCAGTCCATTCCACGTGCTATTCCTCCAATTAACTAATTAATACTTAGGGTAAGGCAGGTAAACATCCAGCTTTGCGTCTGGCTCTTCCGCCACGGCGTTGGTTAACTGGCTTTGGCTAAAACCGACCGTAAACTCATCGCTATCACTGGTACCATCAACAAAGTCGAGCAGGTCACTCTCCCCTTCATCCAAAACGGTCTGGAAGTAGTTGAAGAAACCATCAACGGTTGCCTGATCGATCCCCTTTTTGCCGCTGAACGGAATCACTGTGAGGTAATCATTGACGTAATCGTGCCCGTCCATGCGTGTCTCGTCGTAGAACAGCACGGCGTCGGTGTATTGCACCTTACCGTCGTCCATAACGGAGCCGTCGTTGTCTTCAATATCAAAGTCGGCGCTGGCGAGCACCGTCATGGTGTATTCCAATTCAATGACGTGGGCGTCCTTATCCCAGTTGAGGTTCAGGTCACCATCAAAGTCCATCGCGTCCATTTTGCTGCCAATATAATCAAGCATGTTCATCTGCGTTGCCATTTTACGTCCCCCTTAGTCCGCAAACTCCATTAATGACGTTAATTCTACCGCACTTTAGCTGTAGACAAAAGCAATACGCAGGGTGTACGGTGCAATTACACAGAATTTTCGAATTTACGGAGGCTATCATAATGGAACAATTAACCGAGCAACAGCGAATGCTACGTGCGCGGATTAGTACCGCGGCGGATCAGGCCGTGAGCCGTAACTTTACGGAGAACCTCATCGCAGACCGCGCGGACGCCTGGGCTAAGGCATTGGGCCACACACCCAGCACCGCGGAGTTAACCACGTTTACGCTGAACGAGTTTCGTGGCTTGATGGAAGATACCTTATTCCGAATTATGGATGGGGAGCAACGATAAAACAGCGTGCGGATGTCGTCCTCCCGGAGAAGGATGGCAACCGCACGCTGTTTTTTAATGTTGGTTAAGTGCTGAATGACGCACACCGTACGCAAAGTAGATGATTAAACCCACCACGAACCAAATTCCGGAATAAACTTTGGCCTGGACGTCGAGGCCCATGAACACCACGAGTGCACCCACAAAGGCCAGGGCCGGTAGCACTGGATAGAATGGCATTTTGAACGCCGGGTCGGCAATGTCGCGACCCTCCCGTGGACGCAACCGGTAAATACCGAGCGACACGAACATGAACGCGATTAGCGTCCCGGCAGAAATTAGTTCGGACAGGAATTCAAACGGGAAGAACGCCCCGATCGCCACAGCAATCACGGATAAGACTAGCAATGCATGGTTAGGCAGGCCGTCTTTGCTCGTTAGCTGACCGAGATAGCGCGGCAGCATGCCGTCCCGACCAAAGCTGTACAGCAGACGCGATCCCGCCATCATCATCCCGATGAGGGCGGTGAACATACCGATAACGGCCACCCCTTCAATGACGGTAGCGGCAACAGTGTGTCCCGAGTGCCGTAGTGCCCACCCGACTGGCTCGGCGATACCCGCATAGTGAGTATAGTGGAACATGCCCACCAGCACTAACGACACCGCCATGAACAAAGTTACGGCGATGATCAAGCTACCAATGATTCCGCGAGGCATGGTCTTTTCGGGATTCTTGGCCTCCGCTGAGTTGGCGGCAATGGAGTCAAAGCCGATGTAGGCCAAAAAGATTGTGGATACCCCCGCGTAAATACCCCGCCACCCTCCAAACGCAGAACCGTCGGCGTTGGCGTGGTACTTGGGGACAAACGGTACGTAGTTTTGCACGTGGATGGCGCTCAGCCCGATAACGATAAATGCGAGGATAGCCAATACCTTGAGGACCACCAACACGTTTTCGACGCGCGCCGCCTGCCGGACGCCGTGCCACAGGATGACGGCACACACTACAACGGCAATCACGGCGACGATGTCCACCAGGCCGCCTTTGCTACCGAGCGGGTTGGCCAACGCGGCGGGGATGCTTAACCCAAAGGAGGCCAGCAAACCCCGAAAATTAGCGGACAAACCTGACGCGACGAAGGCAACCGCGATGAAGTACTCAGCCAGGAGGGCCCAGCCGGCAATCCAGCCGAAACCCTCCCCAAACACGACGTTAATCCACGAATAAGCGGAACCCGCGAACGGCATGGCCGCAGCCATCTCGGCGTATGCAAAGGCGACGAGGCCGGCGACAATCGCAGCAAACAGGCAGGACAGTGCGACCGCGGGGCCAGCGTGCTCGGCTGCCACGATTCCCGGCAGGGTGAAAATTGTGGTTGAAACAATCGTACCCACCCCGAGCGCCAGGAAGTCTTTGACTGTTAGCACGCGCGGCAGGTGTGAATCTTTGTCCTCGTAGACACTGGGATCCTCCTTCTGCGTCATGCGGCGGATCAATTTAAACATGAATCAGTAACCCCCAATATTGAGAATCGACCAGCAAATGCGTGAGAGCAAGCCCCCCGATTTCTCGCGTAAATATCAAAACAATCCAATAATTTTCCCATGGTCAGGGGTGGATGTCAAACGCACTTGCGGGTAACATCAGCCGCTGTTCGGAGCAGGCGCTCAACAGGAGCCGCCACGTCAGTACCGCTGGCAGCATTCACCTACTGCAACGCTTGCGGCTTGTTTAGGCGTTGGCGGTTACCAGTGTTAATCCGCCAGACACCTTCGCCAACCACCGGAATCCGCATGCGTACCTGATTCTTCTTTTGGTATACCCACATGGTGACGTGTTGATGCGCCTTGACGTCGTAGAGCACGTACCGGTAACGCCAATGATTGACGTTTTTGCCCTGCACACGGCGCACTGACGGTGCGTCCCCCGCCACTTTACTCAGAAAGTTCACGTCCCGCTGACTCTTGACGGTGCGGATCATCCGCCCAGCGCGGTTGTATACCCGTGCGTAGTCGCCGCTCTTGGCCGCCGGTAACCCACGTTGCGTTCCACACGCTGTCACACTCATTATGGTTACCACCATCAAGACGCCGAATATGATTCGCCTCATACTTGTTCCCCCTCATCCCCATTTAACCCAACATCAATCTGTTAACACCATAATAATAGACGTTAATGATAGCGCTTTCCTCGGACTTAAGGCGGAACCTGACACACACTAGCCCATTACTTTATTAGCTCTGCGTACTCTCATGATTTGCGCACCATATACATACTGATGATGTATCCCAGCGTGCCAAAAGCAAACGTTCCCAAAGGAATCCAGAATGACGCCGTACCATCAAATACCCGCGGAACGAATAGCACCGTGATAGTGCCCAAAATTGCTACGTCGGCGATGCCCCCAATTAGCCACGCCACTTGCCGCCCAGACTTTGGCACCATGATCATGCCCCCCAATGTGTACATTTTCCCTTCTGTCTATAATCGCTTTTATTGTATGCCCTTCCATATCAGCGCACAATAAAAAGCCCCGCAACGAATTGCGAGACTTGATTGAATTTTTAATTTACACGTTAATGTAATCAGCTAATCATCAATTGAATTATGCGCAACCGGCATCCGCGTGGTCGCTCTGACCTTGTGCCGCACAACCGCTTTGGCTGGTGCGGGCGCGACGTCGTGGTCGCGAACCAGCACTTGCCAAGTAGAAACGATGAGGAGTCCCGAAACAAAGATGAGTGGGAAACCAGCCACCGAGCAAATCGCCTGCACCGTTTTGAAGCCGCCCACAAACACGATCCCGAACGCGAATAACATGAAGATTCCCATCCATACTAGTCGGTTAACCAGGCTAGGTTGCTGGGTCGGACGGAGCCGCGTTGAGGTAAACGCCGAAACGATGTACGCCGACGAGGACACGGTGGTCGCCAGGAAGATGAAGCACGATGCGGCGTAAACCACCAACATCACGTACTTCAGCGGCAAAGTCGACAACACTTGTGCAATCGTCGCCGCCTGTCCCTGGGTGTTAAGTGTGTGCAGTAAGTCTACCGCACCGCTTTGCTGTAGAAACAGAGAATAGCCACCCAGAATGGCGTAGAAACTCATGCAGCCCAGGGCACCGTAGCCCAGCATACCCAGGATTACCTGCCGCACCGTCCGGCCCTTGGAAATCCGGGCAATGAACAGTCCCATGAACGGCATGTACGTGAGCCACCAACCCCAGTAGAAGACCGTCTCGGACTTCACCGGATCAACGCTGTGTGCCATGCTCGTCGTGAAGCCAGTACTCATGGCCACAAAGTGTGTCACTAACAGGCCGATGCTGTGCACTTCCGAGCGAATGATGGAACCAGTCGGGCCCACCATCAGGACGATAATCAGAAAACCAATGGCCGTCCAAATATGCGCCGCACTCAGTTTGTCGATGCCACCGCGTAGGCCGCGTACCATGGTTAACGCAAAGATGGCCAGCAATACGATGAACATCCCCAACTTTAACCAGATGGTGTCGTCAATGTGCGTCAACTGCGCAATGACTTTGGATAAGACGGGAATTTCCATCCCGACCGACGAGCCAATACCACCCATAATGCCGAACACGACCAAGAAGTTAACGCCGAGGCGGAGACCCCGCTTGACGGAACCCTTGCCCTGCAGCATGGGGATAGCGTCGCTGAGCGCCATCACGTGAACGTGCTTAACGAACATCATGTACGCGATGAGGACGGCAGCGGAGGCAAACATCATCCACGCCATTGGTCCCCAATCAAATTGCCCGAGCATGTGCGCATTTTGGTAGTTCTGTGCCGATAACGCTTTGGCCCCAAAGAGTGGGTGTTGCACGTACCGGAGTGGATCCACCATGCTCAGCATGAGGATGCTGGCGTCAATCGCCGTAGCGAAGACCATGCTCCCCCACTGGAAGTTGCTATACTGCGGCTTGTCGTCCGCCGCTCCCAGTTTGGTGCGGCCGAAGTGGCTGCAGGCTAAGTAAATGAAAAACACAAAGTTGACAATGTAAATGCCAAAGTATAACCAACTAAACCGGGCAGTGATGAATGTCATTAGTGCTGCCAGCGCGGCTTTGAGTTGGTTGCCACCAAGTAACAGCGTCACGGACATGATTAGAAACAACGCTACCGTTGGTACAAAGAGACACTTATTGATGTTATGTCGATAAAAAATAAAGAACTCCTAGTTCCCGTCGACCCCCATTGTAAACACGTTCCTGCCGGGCAACGGGTCATAGGCGCAGTCGGTAGTACCAGTAGCCATGTTTTGTGATGGCCGCAAGGGTCCGGATTTAACCAGACAATAGCGTATTCGCAATCACCAAATCAGCACGAACTACCGCGCGACTTGGCCTAGTTCTTATTGTCAGTAATCACTTCACCGTGTTCATCCAATCGGCGGATGACACACGCAGGGTTACCGGCAATTACGACATCAGAAGGAAAGGACTTGGTTACCACCGACCCGGCGCCAACCACAACGCGATCGCCTAGAGTTACCCCGGGCAAAAGCGTCGCGTGACCACCAATCCAGATGCTGTTACCAATGGTGATGGGCTTACCCATTTCCACATCCGCGTCACGCTGTTGCGCGGACAACGGGTGGACCGGCGTGTAAAAACCAACGTCGGGGCCAATGTAGCAATGGTCCCCAATCGTAATTGGGCACGTATCCAGCAACGTCAGACGGTAATTGGCGTAGAAGTGATCACCAATGTGCACGTTGAAGCCGTAGTCAAAGGTAATACCCGCCTCGGCGAAGAAATCATCCCCCGCCTCCGCCAGTAATGCTTTGGCCTGACCATTGCGGGCCTCATTGTCGGTTAGTTGGTTGATTTGCAGTAACTGCTCACGGACCAACTTACGCCGAGCGATTAGTTCTGAATCAAATTGTTGATATGGCTGACCAGCAGTCATCTTTGCTCTTTCAGATATCATCATGTTATTAGCGTACCACTGATGGCGGCATTTGTGAAAAATGGGCACAAATGGTAGCTGTGAATTATCAGTCGAGCTTGCCCAATAACTCTGCGGTTATGTGAGTTGCTCGACCGTCTGGCGCAATAAGCTTAGGCTTTATAACGCTTTCTCAGAAGGGAGCCATTTCCAGGCAAACTCTGGGAAAAACCACAACCAACCGGGTCAAATATTAACTCAACAATAATACGTTGCAAGAGTCACGAATTATGACGCCGTCGTATTCAGTGCCCCATGGTACCAGTACAACATCCCCCCAAAAGCAATGACAATCGCGGCAAACCACGCAATACCAGTAAATCCCCACGCATTGAAAAGCAGGCCACCAATACCACCCGCCATAGTTTCACCCAAGTACATCGCGGCATTTGCCAAGGAGCTCATGGTACTACGAGCGTTTGCGACGGTTTGTTGTAAAGTGGTCATTAACAACGGGAAGATAAGGCCATTAAACACGTAAACAGTAGTCACCATAATCTCACTAACAATGAAACTAGGTGAAAAGGTTAACCCAATATAGAGTACGATTAAGGCAACAAAACTCAGTGCAAGCGCCCTGGTGAACGACACTTTCTTTGCCCAGTACCCACTAAGTAAAGAGCCCAGTAAATTACCAGCACCAATACCAATCATTGCCGTGCCGACCCCGGTTAGTGTTAGACCAAAATCGCGAGTAAACCAAGTAGAAATAAACGTGATTGCCGTGAAACTACCGGTTTGAAAAACAAAGTAGGCCGCTAAATAACTCACCGCTTTGTGGTTACCAATGACCTGCTTATACGTCCGCCAGAAACCGATGTGAGCATGTTGGCTAGGGAGAGCAGGTAATGCTTGCCAGCATACAACCATCAGCAGTACCGCTGCGCCAGCAATCACGAAAAACGGTGTGTGCCAGGAACCCGCAGCCAGATAACTGCCAATTGGAATCCCAACTAACTGTGCGACTGACAATCCGGCCGTTGCGTATCCCATCACCTTTACAATCTGCTTTGGCTCAACGACATCAGGAATTGATGCCCATACCTGCGGCGTAACGAAGGCGGCAGCCACGCCGGCAAGGAAACGAAACAATAGCATCAGCCAAAAGCTGGTGGCAACCCCGCACAGTGCTGTTGACACCGCAAAGCCGGCCAGCCCATAAAGCAAAATCTGCTTACGGTCATGTTGGTCCGAAATTGGTCCTGAAATCACGGCAAAGCCGGCGTATCCTAGTGCGTAAGCCGACACCAACCAGCCCGAAACGGCGGTAGATATACCGAATAACCGGCTAAGTGTCGGTAAAAGTGGCGAGACTAAAAATGTATCCGTCCCTATCAAAAACATAACCAGAAAAAATAAACTCGAATAACGACGCATAGCATTCTCCTTGTGCAACTGTTTTATAACAATCGAACTCTAGGACGAAAAAAATACCTTTTACAAGGTATTTAAAAATCCGGGTAAATACGTATCAAAGGTGCTCAGCCTGAGTTCAACATACTTGTTGGGCCCGCTTTTGCGAGTAGTCGTAAGCCCCGCTTCACGTAGAGTACGGAAGTGATACGATACAGTGGATTTTTGAATGTTCAACTGTTCGCCAATTTCACCACAGTTCATCTCACCGCGGTGCTTGTATAGCATCCGTACGATTTTTAAACGCATCGGATCCGCTACTGCCTTTAAAATAATTACTCTAGATTCGTCATCACTTAACTGTTCGATTGTCATGAAACTAATATAGATTACCGATTGGGCTTTGTCAATCCTCGCTTAACCCCACAAACTCTTAGAAGTCATTCAATTCTATAAACATTGCTACAGCCTGTGCCGAGCACGGCAGCCAATTTGATGGTATAGGTGTAACTACAGTTCGGTTAGTGATTGCACAACAGACTGGCGTATTATGGCCGTGATTGATTTGCGATTGAAAGCTACAAACAGGATTGCTATGGTTCAAAAAAACGGCATAGGCGCCAACTTACGCAGTTGGTACCCATGCCCGGAGTTTTATTGTGGAGCCTAACTTTTACGATGAGCAAAACCACCTTTGGCAGCATTAATCGCATTCAGGACTTGGGGAAATCCTACACGTGGCCCCTTTCGTGATGGAGGTGGCAGTGTGCGCGAAATTGGTATTTAAAACAAATTGTGTTGAAGACAATTAAAAGTAAACATAGTTTGGACGAATTTAAAAACCTAGTTGTTTTGTTCCACTTTGCGAGGATCTGGCTGTCCGGTAGCGGCTTCCATGCCGGCAACGGTGACAACTAATTGGTGGTCATCAAATTTACGCCATGATCCCTTAGGCCATTTATGCGGACTTTGCTTCAGGCTAGTCCTAACGTATGTCTTGTTTTTACCCCATATTTCTGCGGCCTCACGTGCGCCTAAAATTTCAGTACTATTTAGGTCAATCATTTTTTACTCCCACTCCCATTCAGTGGTCCGTTATCTCAAAATTACTACTCGGGATACACGAGCTCACAGATTCACGGTAACCGAGGATTCAAACTTACGCGTACGGATTACCGTATTTCTCACTGTATGCATAATAGCCCATCCGGTACAGGTCCGTGGTGCGATTGATACTGTCATCATCCGCGAGACCGACCATTTTCAAAGTTAAATTTGCAAATTCCAGCGGTGCTGTGCCGTTAGCAGTAACCAGATTCCGGTCACGAATTGCTTGCTGCTCTATGAAATCGTCCCGATTGACGTATCGTGAAAAATCATTCCATAAATATTGAGCGTTACCAGTATGCTTAAATTGCGAAAGTAAACCTCCGCGGGCCAAAAAGTCGACTGCCCCGCAGATAGCGGCAGTTTTTTTGTCCGCCCCTAGTCTTTGTCCAATAACGTTTGTTAACCGCTCGTCATCTGTATCCCAGGAATTTCCTCCGATCATAACCACCAAATCGGATTGTTCCGAAAGCTTGTACAAATTAGTCGAAGCTTCGACCTTCAATCCGCCGATGGACACCGGTTCCGCAACGTCTGAAGCAAACTCCGTGGTCCATAAATTAGACTGATTGAGCTGACTCGCTAAATATGCGGGTTCCCAATCAGCCCACTCATTGCGTAACACAAATACCGCTTTTTTCAAAATGTCCATCTCCTAGTAAATACCTATAAGTATACACATGTAAACAAATTAGGTTTCAACTTTGATTGCCACTTTTCTGGTCAACGTCAACTGCATGGCCAGTGTTAATTGCGAGGAAACACGGTATATCAGTTCAATTGCATCAATTCAGAGTTAAATTGATCAATTAATTTAATCACGGCCCGGTCGCTGGGATAGCCTCTGAGCACATCGAATTCGTAGTGTTGTTTTTTCGGGATTACCCCGCGCACCCCGCCTCGCGGATTGGGCGTATCACCCGTAAACCGCGGAATCAGATGACAATGGAAGTGCATTACCGTTTGCCCAGCCGCCATACCACAATTCCACCCGACATTATAACCATCGGGATTCTGCTTAAGATCCAGAAGTTGCCTACCCTCATCAAGGAGTTTTAGCATATCCGAACGCTCGGTCTCGGTGAGGTCAAAGAAGGTTTCCGCATGCCGCCGGGGAATAATCAGGAGATGTCCCCGCGACACAGGGCTCAAATCAAAGAAGCCAATACAGGTGTTATTTTGTAATATAACTTTGTTATGTTCGAGATTACAAAAAGGACAATCATTACTCATAAAAATTAGCCTCAATCTTTCAACTTAGTTACATTGAGTCTAGCAAATACCGTTGGAATGATTGTAATCCCCGCTCTATGGGGAACGCAATAGTGCGCAGAGGCCAACCGCCTTTACACTTGCTAAGCCAACCCATCCCAGACTGTCCGACTGGTATCTTAGCGAAGCTTTTTACACACCATGTGAAGCTCGTATTTTTAATCAACGCCTTGGTTACTCGGCTTTAATCACAACCTTACCAATCATGTGTCCCCCAGCCACCAACTTGAACGCCTGCCGCAACGATTCCGGATTCAGGCCGTTAAACACTTTGGTGGTGGTTGGCACAATCACCTTTGCCTGTAGTAATTGCCCAATCTGATCAAGGATTTCGTGTTGAGTAATCATGTCATCAGTTTGATAGTAGGATTTGCTATACATCCATTCCCATGCAAAGGTGGCGCGCTTTTTCGTCAGTTTTTTCAAGTCGATTGGGTGACGATTTTCCGTAATTGAGACAATGATCCCACTCGGCCGAATTAAGGTCGCCATTTCGTTAAAGTGCTCGTCTAGTTTACTCAGCCCGAGGATATAATCCACGTTTTTAATACCTAACGCATGTACCTGCTTCACCAAATCTTGGTGGTGATTCACAACTAGTCCCGCGCCATGTTGCTTCGCCCACGCAATGCTTTGCGGATTGGAGGCTGTCGCAATGACCCGTAATCCCGCATGGTTGGCTAATTGCGTGGCGATGGAACCGACACCGCCGGCACCGTTAATAATTAGGAGTGTTCTCTGCCGATTGTGTTTAATGTCGGCGATTGACAAGTGCATTTGTTCAAAGAGCGCTTCATACGCAGTCAAAGACGTCAGCGGTAATCCGGCCAGCTCCTCATCCGCAAACTCTTCTGGAGCATGACCAACGATGCGCTCATCTACTAACTGAAAAGTTTGGTCACTACCATCCCGACGAAAGTCTCCCGCGTAAAATACCCGTTGGCCAACGTTAAACAGGGAAACCTGTTCGCCCACGGCCACGACCGTTCCGACGGCATCCCAACCCAGAATCTTCGGCGTAGCACGCGGCCGCCGTATGCCGGCATAAACCCCAACATCAACGGGATTAACTGACACCGCAGCGATATGCACTAACAAATCGTGTCCGGTGGGAATTGCTGTATCCCGCTTAACCATACTAAACGCATTAACATCATCAAAACTGTGGCGCTGATACGCACCAATAATTGTGTTGATTGCTTTCATTTCAAATCACCCTTTCGAATCAACCATAGTTGGTCGAATGCTAGATGGCAATCCTGAGAATTTTGTAAGTATGGCGTATACTGACGTTGAGGTGATAGCATGCAACGCCATATATATGATTGCCGGCCCGGCTGTCCGGTAGAAAGTACACTCCAGCTAATCTCCGGGAAATGGAAGTGCGTAATCCTCTTTCACTTGATCAAAAAGGATGCGATCCATTTCGGCGAGCTTAACAGAATTATTCCAGCCTGCTCTGAACGTATGTTGGCACTCCAGTTGCACGAACTGATCGCCGACGGTATCGTATTGAAGCACACAGACCCAGGTAACAATTTGGTGACTGATTATCAGTTGAGTGCGTTTGGTGAGACCTTGACACCAGTCATTGCGGCAATGGAGACCTGGGGCAATCAGTACAATGCTGTGATGAGCGCACATAAATAAGCGTACTAACCATGTAAAACAACATATCGATAAAATATTCTGACCGAAAAAAAAAACCTCGAAAGCGCAAGACCATTAAGGTCAACGTTTGCGAGGCTTTATCAATTAAAAATAAGGAGAGTACAGGATTTGAACCTGCGCGCCGGTATTAGCCGGTTCGACGGATTTCGAGTCCGTTGCATTACCACTCTGCCAACTCTCCATAACAACAATAACAATTATAGCAAAGCCACTTAAAAGATGCTAGCTATTTTCACAATTATCGTGTTATTTAATCATTCAACCACTCAAATCTAGTTGCTACTACTTGCCGAGCTGCTGGAACTACTGCTGATCTTGGCGGTATTTTGTACCGCTTGGCTGTACGTCACCAGCGAAGTTGGGGTGTGACCGCCAAAGCTTTGCCGACCAATCGTCGACGAAGTTTTGAAGAACTTCTTGGTCGCCGTGTTGAACTCCGTTTGGTTATTATCCCCTACCGCGGTCAGGACGGCCTCCGCATCAGTCACATAGCCAGATAACGCCTTGGTTGTGTCCGCATTGGTACTGTTGTTCTTTAACTCTAGGGCTAAGTCTTCCAACTTAGCCCGGTTTTTCTTCAAAGTTGGCTTGAGGTCGTCAATACTCGTACCGTGCACCATTTTCAGAAGCGGATTAACGGCCAGATCACAGATACGGTCGTACCGACTCTGCAACTGCGTATTCGTGTACTTATGCGTGACCAATGTGGTTGACGAACTGCTGGACGAATTCTTGCTACTCTTTCCCTGTCCGCACCCCGCTAAAGCCAGTCCGCAAACCAAACATACGATTATTAAATAGTTTTTTTTCATGTTTATCCTCCACTCGCTATCCCTGTTATTTTGCCACAAACGGCACAATTAGCCAACGTTTGTATTTAAAGTAACAGCCGTTCGATAATAATTAATTTAATGCTTATACTAGACAATCATTTTTGGTTATGCTAATCTTTAATTTGTAATCGATTACAGTAAAAATGGTTTTTGCTTATGGTACCAGAAGCCCGTCGCAGAGCGTTTTGCAACACGTGTTGGATTCAGTTACACACGCGTGGCCTATTTTTAAATCGTGCCCGTCGCCTGTCGTGACACCGTTCACCAAGTGCGTAATGCTCATCACTATTCGTGGGCAAACAGCCCACCCCAAAAAACAAAGGAGAACTCATTATGACTGCAAATACAACGTCAATCCAGCCACTAACCACTTCTTTGGAACGGCTGCTGATATTTAAAGAAGTATTTAACCAACATATTCATACCTGTGAAAACATCATTACCGGTAATTGCCTCGCACGCGATACGCTTGGTGACCTCAAAAAGTACCTGATGCGTAACCTAATGCACTTTAACCCGCTGGTACAGTCCCTGCGTACGGTCCACGTGCCGCGTACCTACCAATGCGAACTAGATAACATTGTGCGGGCGGTCAACCGCTATCGGAATGCCATTGAGGATATCGTTGACGCCATTGATCCAGAATCCGTTGACCAAGTGCCCTTCCGGATGGGAGTTAAGCAAAGTACTGCCCTCGACTGGATGACTGGCGCCTATATTGATGGTTTGCGGCTACAGGCCGGTCAGTTCGGTTATTGCGGTATGGTGGGCTAACCGGTGATAGTGAATACAGATGAACCACAGCAAAACGAAATGGGCTAACGCGACTTGAGAAAGTTACGTTAGCCCATTTTGTGTGTTCGGTTAATTTAGTGTTCATTGGCCTCTTCTGGTAAGAGGATAGTTTGAATGTCACCATCATCGTACGCCAGAACCATGTCGGGATACTCATCCCCGTAATCGAGATCCTGGTCAAAGGCCATCTCGGTATCGAGATCCTGCTGCGAGAAATGGATACTAACCTGGCCGTCGTTATTAACGAGCTTAAACTTCAACAGGTTGTCCAGTGGCACCAAACCGCGTAAATCATTATCAATAATGAACCACACCCGGTCAATCAGTTCACCAGGTATTTTGGAAATAACGCCAAATGTCGCAAAACGACTGTGTTGTGCTTCAAACATAATCATCCCTCCTCAGTGGCGGTAGCAAAGTCGGCAAATTGTCCTTTGACCAGTCGGGCCAAGTCAGCTGCCTGTAAGCGGTCCGACCGGCCAATTTCACCGGAACTGATAATTATTGTGCCCGCCCGTTCTGCCTCTCGTGCAAAATAAATTGGGTAATGGTGTCGAGCATAGATACCCAAGGGGTTATTCGCCCCGTGTTCATACCCACTCGTTTTGATGAGGTCCTTTAATGGTACCATGCCCACCTTCTTGTTACCAGAAACGGCGCTTAACCGCTTATAGTCAATGTGCATGTCCAAAGGCACTACGCCAACGACGGGACCAGTTTTATTGCCAGTCAGAACCAAAGTCTTATAAACCTCGTGCCGGGGTACATCCATCTTGGCCCCATCAATTTGCATGACATCACCGTCTTGATAGGTGTCAAACTCGACGGGGGCGTACTCCACACCCGCCTTGTCCAACATCTTTTCCACGAGCGTTTTGCTGGGGCCGCTGTGTTTCTTCTTGCTCATTCGTATTCCACCTCCCTGCACGTTATCCTTGGTTTATACTTTAGCCGAAAACATAGAAAATGCAAGGGATTGACCGAATTCCCTTCACCAGTAACCGCTTCCATGCTATACTGATTTTGGAACAACTGGAGGCGTTTTCAAGATGATTAGGGTTAAACATATTTTGGTTGCAATTTTGTTGGCGTTAATCGCCGCAACTGGCATCACATTCGTCGCTACTAGCGGCGGCAACGCAATGATTGGCCAGATTGAATTTAGCACCGCCGCTACCCCGGTTAATAGTGCAACCGGCAACGCGACGGACAGCGAACGTAACGCACAATTCAACGTTAGTTCCACGGTATCGCGCCAATTCAGCGCGCTTGCACCGTGGCTAGTTGGCGCTACCGCCATTGCGATGGTGGTCACCCCCGTGGTAGCCTTTGTAGCCATTCAACCACCGGTTCCCGCACGCGCCCGTGTGCACAGACGCGATTAGAGTCAGGAGCCACATATATCCCAGGTGTCCACACACTGGACACAAAGGGCCGCGCAATTGCGCGGCCCTTTGTGTATGCTCATCACACCTTGTTAAGCACCCTCGTACTGAGTGAGTGCCAGCAAGTCGTAATCCTTAATCTTGTCGCGACCGTGAAGATCCGTTAGCTCCACGATGAACGCGGTCCCGACGACGATACCACCGAGGCGCTCAACTAGGTCAATGGTGGCCGCAATCGTGCCACCGGTGGCCAGGAGGTCGTCGCAGACCAGCACGCGCTGTCCTGGCTGGATTGCATCTTTGTGTAAGTACAAAGTTGCCGTGTCGTACTCAAGTTGGTAACTAGCGCTAACCGTTTCACGGGGGAGCTTACCCTTCTTACGGGCCGCCGCAAAACCGACGCCGAGCTTATATGCAACCGGGCAACCCACGATGAATCCGCGCGCCTCGGGACCGGCAATCATGTCTACTTTGCGTTCACGGGCAAAGTCCGCAATTGCGTCCGTTGCCGCTGCGTAGGCCTGACCGTCTGCCATCAACGGCGAAATGTCCCGAAAGACAATGCCGGGCTCCGGAAAGTTGTCGACACTCGCAATGTAATCCTTGAAGTTAATGCTCATATGCTTGAATCCTCACAATTCTTGTCGGTACCGCAACAAAGTAGCCCGTAAATCGGCGCGTGACGCTGTCCGCAACCGCCGGGCCAGACCCAGCTGGGCCACACGTTCTTGATAGACTGGAGCATCTTCAAGCGCCTGTTTTTGTGGGTGCGATACTGTCGAAATGAAAACACCGTCGTCTATAGTAACAAATTTCAGCTGCAAAAACACCTGTACAGCGAAAATAACTTGACTGGTATCCAGATGGGTAGCTCGCGCCACCATCGGTAACTGGTGTTTATCAAAGCGCGGATGTGCGCCTAGAAAACGCAACACCGCGCCGAATTCATTCCGACTGGGAATTGCCAAGATCTGTTTGGCAGGCGCAAAGAATAGCGCACCGACGGGTAAATCAACTCGCTGAACGGTGGCCGCCAGTTCGGCCTCAGATGACGGTAAATCGACCAAAACCACATCGGTCGTGCCCGTGGTTAGCTGATTAGCCATCACGGTCGGTCCCCCGAACTGTAGACGTTGCGTAAGTTGCTTGGCCAGCCGGGGATTGAAGAACACGTATGTGTGCGCACCAGCCACCTGACTTTGGGTTAACTGCGGCATCCGCATGTCGATAACCTGATCACTTTGCATCTGGATATCTTGGACCATCAGTTGCAACGAGGTGTTGCCCTTATACGTATTGGTGGCCAGGTGGAAGGCTACCTTGACCTTCTGTGCGGCGGACAGCCCCTCCGCGAGGTCGCCGGCGCCGAAGTCTACCGCCCGAATACTGCCGCCCACCCGGAAGCGCAGGTGGCTCTTGTCCGCCCCCATCTGGGCCACATCGTCCACCGCGCTGGTATTGAGTGCAAAGCTGGGCTCCAGGTTGCCCTCGCCAAACGGGGCCAGCCGTCGCAGTTCTCGATAGGCGTCCATCGTGAGGTCCTGCACGTCAACCTGGGCCGCAATGGCTAGCTTTGGTGTCCCTATGTTCGCACCTGCCGCGTCTTTGGCCAAGGCCTCCTGCAGCGCCGCCACCTGGTCCACCGGCAGGCTCAAACCAGCCGCCATCGCGTGGCCGCCAAAGTGGGTCATGAGGTCGCGACTGGCGTTTAGACCGTCAAACAGGTTGTAACCAGCAACGGACCGGCCGCTCCCCTTGGCCGCGCCGCTGGCCGGGTCAATACTCAGGATAACTGTCGGCTTGCCGGTATCCTCAACGATACGACTCGCCACGATTCCCAGCACGCCCTGATGCCAATCCGGATGAGCCAGTACCAGCGCTGCCAAGCCGCGGTGCTGGTCATCACGGGCCATGGCGCTGGCTTCAGCGTAAATCGACTTCACCAGTGCCTGACGCTCGCTGTTGGTTTGGTTAATCTTCCCGGCCAGTAACTTAGCCTCGTCTTCGTCAAAGGTGGATAGCAACGTCACCCCCTCAGTTGCATCCCCCATCCGTCCAATTGCATTCAGGCGCGGGGCTAGGGCAAAGCCAATGGTGATCTCGTTCACCGTTGCGGGATCCACTCCGGCGGCTTCCATGAGCGCCGCCAACCCGACCCGCGGATTGTTGCGCATCATTTGCAGGCCGACCTGGACAAAAATACGGTTTTCATCCGTCAGGCTGACGACATCGGCGACCGCGCCCAGTGCGGCCAGGTCAATACTTTCAACGGGCACTTCACCGAGGAGTGCCGTCGCAACTTTGAGTGCCACCCCGGCGCCACTGAGCTGACCGAACGGGTACTCACTACCGGGGTAACGGGGATGAACGACCGCTACGGCCTCTGGCAACGTGGGTGCTAGTTCGTGGTGGTCAGTCACCACCACGTCCATCCCGTTCGCCATTGCCCACGCAATCGGTTCAGCGCCGGCAATACCGTTATCAGTGGTAATTAACAGTTGCGTCCCGGCGTTGGCTAAACGCTGGTACGCCGCCAAGTTGGGGCCGTACCCATCAGTGAAACGGTTGGGAATGTAGACCTCCGGATCCGCGCCAATACTCTCCAGCGCTTCCTTCATGATGGTGGCACTAGTGATGCCATCAACGTCGTAATCCCCGTAAATTGTGATATGTTCCCCATTTTCAATGGCCGCCGTGATTCGCGCCACGGCTTTGCCCATATCGTGCATTAACATGGGGTCGTGCAAGCGGCTCAATTCCGGCTGGGTAAAGTTGGCCCAGGCGTCGGCATCAGTAATTCCGCGCTGTACAAGAATGTTGGCCAGCAACGGGGTAACCCCCAATTCCTGTGCCACCCGCTTAATCTCCGCTGGTTCTGCCTGTGGTAATAATTGCCAGTCGTACTTGCCGCTCACATGCATCCATCCCTTCTAAACTAACCGCAATATTATAGCATACCGCGCGCTCAAATCAGGCCTCCGTATTAGCAACCGCCGCGGAGGAATCCGCGCCTTGTTCCCAGTTGCGTAACAATTCAAGGTAGGCATCGCCGTACTTGTCCAGCTTGTTTTGCCCGACACCACGAACGTTGAGCATGGCGACACGGGTGGTTGGTCGCTGGGCGGCCAGTTCCCGCAGTGTCTGGTCCGAGAAGATAACGTATGGCGGCACGTGCTGTTGTTCGGCAAAGTTGGTGCGCAACTCTCGCAGTGCCTGGAACAGGTCGTCCGCAACCGGCAAAGTCTTCGTGGCTTTGACGGCCATTTTGCGTTGCACCTGGGCTTTCCCTAACAGTACCGACACACCCTGGTCGCTCACCGACAGCGTTGGGTACTGACCCGCACCTTGATTCAAGTAGCCGCTAGCGACCAAAAAGTCGATAAATTCATTAATATGTGACTGAGTTTGACTACTCATCAGTCCGTACGTCGGTAACTCGTTGAGGTGCAGCTCCCGCACACGCGCGGTTTTGGCCCCCGTCAGTACTTGCGCAACTAGGGACTTACCAAACCGTTCCCGCATACGCTTAACGCAGCTGAGCACCTTTTGCGCGTCAACGGTGACGTCCTGAAACGCCCGTTCGTCCAGACAATTACTGCAGCGGCCACATGGCTGGCTGCCGGTTTGGCCAAAGTAGCGCAGAATGAACTGTTGCAAACAGTCCTGCGTGTTGGCGTATTGCTGCATTTCGTGGAGTTTGCGGTACTCGTTTTGTTTAAATTCATCGTCCATTTCGGATTGGTCGATAAAGAACCGCCGGATTTGGAGGTCATTGGGTTTAAAGAGCAGGATGGCTTCACTAGGTAAACCGTCACGACCCGCACGCCCAGCCTCCTGGTAGTATGATTCCAAGTCCCCGGGGACCTGGGCGTGAATAACGAAGCGTACGTTACTCTTATCAATACCCATACCAAAGGCGTTGGTCGCCACCATCACGGGCTTCCGGTCAAACAACCAGTCCTCCTGGTTGGCATTGCGGTCACCCTCGCTCATGCCCCCGTGGTAATACGTCACGGCGACGTGGTTGGCCTCCAACAAGTGGTACAGACGCTCAACTTCCTTACGCGTGCTGGCATAGATGATGCCTGACTGGTCGTTGTTCAGCTTGAGGTATTCGAGTAGGTAGGTATCTTTGTTCTGGTCCTTAATCACCCTAAAGCTCAGGTTATCACGTGCAAAGCCGGTGTTCACCTCGTTCGCGTCGGGGATTCCCAGACGTGCACGGATATCCGCCGCGACTTTGCGTGTGGCGGTCGCCGTCAGGGCAATCACGACTGGATGTGAAGGTAGCTGAGCGATCGCCTCGGTCAAGGTCAGGTAACTAGGGCGGAAATCGTGACCCCACTGGGAAATACAGTGGGCTTCGTCGACGGCGACCATGCTGACGTTGAGGGACGATAACTCGCGCAGAAACCGGTCGGAGTCGAGGCGCTCGGGGGCAATGTAGAGTAGTTGCACGTCACCCCGAGCGGCCATGGCAAAGCGGTGGTCAATCTCGGGAAATGAGAGTGAGCTATTAATGTACGTCGCTGCGATACCCTCTTCGTTCAGGGCGTCCACCTGGTCCTTCATCAACGCAATGAGTGGTGAAATGACGATGGTGATTCCCGGCATGAGTAAGGCGGGAATCTGGTAACAAAGTGACTTACCACCCCCGGTAGGCATGACGGCCAGGGCGTTTTCGCCGTTCAGCAAGTGGTTGATCACCTCTTCCTGGCCGGGACGAAACGAACTGTAACCAAATTTTTCTTTTAAAGCCGCTAAGGCGTCTTGCATATTCACTAGATGTGACTCCCCTCTGTGCTGATCATGGTCTATTGTAACAAGGAATGAGAGTGTGGAGTAGCCCGTTTAGAAAGCAAAGTGGGTTACGAACACGCGGGTGCTTTGGAACTGCGGCTTACGTGCCCTGCGCCGTGATTGCTACACCCGCACGCTCCGGCCGTCCCGGCCTCCCGCGGATTCTGAAGACAAAGACAAAACACTTTGTCTTCAGAATCTGCCGCTGTAATTCGCTGC
>NZ_BCVS01000023.1:0-26669 GCF_001591865.1 Lacticaseibacillus pantheris DSM 15945 = JCM 12539 = NBRC 106106 | reverse complement strand
TTCTGGACAACTTGAAGCCTGGTAAGGGCGGCGAAGTCCAGTTAACTGATGCCATTGACAAGCTGAACGAAACCCAGCGTGTGTTTGCCCACGAATTTACCGGCGACCGTTACGACGTAGGTAACAAGTTTGGCTTCGTCCAGACGACCATTGAGTACGGTCTGACACATCCTGAGGTGAAGGACAAGTTGCGTCCATACCTGGAAGAACTCATTAAACGTCTTAACGCTGATAGCTAACTCACTGTAGCTTTGTGTTAGCCCACAGGTTAAACAAGCACAGATGGCGCCGGGTTTACAGTGTAGATAATCTCAGTGAGGTGGTTTGCTATGAAAGAGAATATTGACACATTCATGAACTTCCTAGAGTCTGTGTACAACGAATGTCATACACATCTTCTTGAGCAGGGTACTAAGCGTGATCAAGTTATTGCGTTTTACATAGTCCTGCTCTCCTTTGTGATTACCTCGGGAGCTGTACTACGTAACACTATCCATGCACACAGCCTTCTAATTATTTATGTGGGGCTGTTTGTTATTGGTGTGATTTGTAATCTAGTATTGGCTGACTTGCGCAGTTGGCACCGCCAGTACTTGGATTCTATTCGTATCATCAACTGGGCCTTTGCACACCGCTCGGAATTCAGTGATACTTTGAAGTTAAAAGCAACCTTAGAATCGATGACGGAGTATAAGGGCAAACAAACAACTTTGTGGCCGTGGAGCACCACTGACAACATGGTGTTCACGGCTTTTGCTATACTCACGACTGTACCCGTTATCTTTGGGCTGGCAGGAATTAGCAGCCTTGCAGTCTGGCTGCGGGTGGCCATTTATATTGTCGTCTTGGGTGTGGACATGGTCTGCGTGTTCCGTTATCTTAACTTTAAAATTGAGCAGGGATTGGGATATAAGACGTGGATACTTAACTTTGATTACTATTCTCCGGAGACCGTGGACGTTTTTGCTAACCGCTATATGGATATTAAGGTGCACGATGATATTCCGACTGTGTACCAAAAGACAGGTGGCGTTGTTACCGTCCCGACACAAAATGGTCGTGTCGTGATGATTCGAATTCAACGTGCGGATGGTCATGAACATTGGGAGTTGCCACGTGGCTATATGGAAACCGACGACGCCGACCATGTGGCCGCAGCGCGACGTGAGTTGTGCGAGGAGCTGAATGTACGTGACGGTGATGTGGTAAGTGTTGAGGACCTCGGTTTAATTAGTAGCGACAGTGGGCTAATTGTTGGGGACATACACGTGGTTGCGGTTGAAGTTGGGTCGGACTGGAGTGCCGAGTTGCAGAGTGACGAAGGAATTGTGGCGGTTCAGTTGTTTGACTTGGCGGAGGTGGATCGGATGGTGCGTGATAGTGTGATTATCGATGCGTTGACGATTGGGGCGATTGGGAAAGTTAGGGCGCGGCGGTAGGAATCTATCGAAACACGGTTTGTTGTTTGTGGCGTAGTCTGTGACAAGCTGGATGTGTCTTCATATACTTAGATTTCTAAAGCCGTTCGGATAGACTTACTTACGAGGGACATTACACAAACTCCTATTCTCTGTTCTGCGGTCGGGACAGTGAGCGAGCAGAACGTGTAATATCCTTTTTGTTCGTTTACATATAAGAACGGTACGGAAAGGTAGCTGCTAGGAAATTGGCTATCAACTCCAAATAGCGTAGCCCCTTAAAGTTCTACTACTACAGATGCTATACTACATCTGTATCAATAAAGGGTTGGGAATATTGGAGGGTCAAATGGTGAAGGATGAACTCCGTGCCTTAGTAATTGAAATACTTGAAAGTAAGTCACATGTAACTATCAACGAACTTGCCCAAAAGACATACACAAGTGAGTCGACTATTCGGCGAGCGTTGAAGGAAATGGAATCAGCTGGCGACCTGGTGAGGACCCGTGGTGGCGCATCATTGGTACGAGAAGATTCACTTGAGAAGGGTATGCATTATCGTTATGGCTCACACATCCTTGAGAAGCGGCGCATTGCCATAGCTGCAGAGAAACTAATAGAGGATGGTCAGAGAATCATGATTGATTCTAGTAGTACAGCCTTAATTTTTGCTGAGCAAATTCGACGTCATAAGTATATGGACATATTAACCAATGGACTACGGACAGCAGTCGAGTTGTCTGAAATCATGGACCATACTACAAACTTATATTGTGCCTGTGGTCATATTCATACCGAGGCGTCCGGCGTTTATGGCGGCTCGACAACAGCGTACATAGAACAACACCAAGCCGACTTGGCCTTTATATCTGGCCGTGGATTGGATTCCAGGATTGGTATATCTGACTCTCGTGACGAGGAAGCAGATATCAAGAAGGCCATGATGAAAGCTTCAGATTGCGTAGTGGTGCTGATTGACTCTTCTAAGTTTGAAAAAACAAATTTTTTTGCTAGTCTGGGTTTCGATCAGATTGATGTGCTAGTGACCGACAAGAAGTTACCGCAAGACATAGCAGAAAAACTGGAACAATTCGATGTTCATCTGATTGTCGCGGATTCGTAGTGTTTTCAAAAAAACTGAAAGGTTAGTCAACCATAAATGACAGAATGCCAACCTTTGAGCAAATCAATAAAAGCGCTTCCTTTCGTGCTATTATGCGCATATAGAAAGGGGTGCTTTTTTAATGACACTTGTAAATCTGAATGAAATATTGAAGTCGGCTCAGGCCGGGCACTACGCAGTTGGCGCATTTAATGTTACCAATCTGGAGATGGTTGACTCAATTGTGAACGCCGCTGAATCACAACACGCGCCAGTGGTTGTACAGTATGCAGAGGGAGACGATGAGCGTATAACAATTGAGAAGGTTGGCTACTATGCTACTGAAATCGCTCGTCAAGCATCGGTTCCAGTGGTGGTTCATCTCGACCATGGCCATAGTTTCTCAGCATGTATGCGAGCAATTCGCTGTGGGTACAGTTCAGTTATGTTTGATGGTTCTGAATTACCCTACGATGAAAACCTTGAAACTTCAAAGGAGGTTGTAAAGGTTGCGCACGAGGTCGGAGTATCCGTGGAGGTTGAATTAGGCAGAATGATTCGTAGCAACGGGAGACCGCTGACGAATCCTGATATTACGGAACTAATGACAAATCCAGATATTGCGGGTGAGTTTAGTAAAAAAACCAATGCAGATGCGCTTGCAGTATCATTTGGAACTGTCCATGGTGTATACAAAACCGTGCCAAAATTAAACTTTGATCGTTTGAAAGCCCTCAGAGAAAATATCAAACAGCCCTTGGTTGTACATGGTGGCTCTGGACTAAAGACGGAAGAGTATCAACAAATGGCCCAGATGGGTATTACAAAGATAAACTTTTACTCTGACATGGCTAATCGTGTTGCGCGCCACATTGTTTCTGACTTAGTCCAAAAAGGTGAAGATATTTATATCCAGGATTGGACAGATTTGCAACTTAAGTATGTAACAGATGATTTAGCACAGAAGATTCGGGTGTTTGGCAGTGCGAATATGGCAAACATAAGTTGACAGGGAGAGGGATGATCTAGGATGACAAAGTACGATATTGTTGGGGCAACCGGTTGTACCACTGGCATCGCCCATACGTACATGGCTAAGAAAGCTTTGGAGGAGGCTGCGCAAAAGAAGGGCCTTACGTACAAGTTTGAGGCCCACGGCCGTATGGGTGTTGAGAATGAATTAACTCCAGAGGAAATCAAGGATGCTGGCGCCGTAGTTGTTGCGTCCGATAAGGATGTTGATAGTCAACGGTTTGCAGGTAAGCCGATGGTTGACGTTCCCGTTGCACATGCAATTAAGGATCCAGACGCACTGATTACACAAGCCTTGTCCGCAAAACCGTCTTCTCCTTCGCAACAGGTTGACTACGGATCAGGTGAGAATGTTTCTGACTACATTTCAGCTCCTAAGTCAGGTAAGGGACTAGGATTTACGTTGTATCGAGCTTTAATGAACGGTGTCTCCAATATGCTACCTTTTGTTGTTGGGGGTGGTGTGTTAATCGCGTTATCACTGCTATGGGGTATCAACTCAGCAGATCCTAAGAGTGACCAATATAATCAAATTGCGTTTTATATGCATAGCGTTGGGACGACTGCTTTCAGCATGATGGTGCCAATGCTGGCAGGTGGCATTGCTAAGAGCATTTCTAGCCCCGCCTTTGTTGGTGGATTGGTAGGAGGTCTAATTGCAACCGCTGGCGGAACTGGTTTCCTTGGCGGCATTGTAGCTGGATTTGCCGCTGGATATATTTTCTTGGGATTGACTAAGGCGCTAACCGTGTTACCCAATAATTTCAACGGAATTAAGGCAATTTTCTTACTTCCTGTGCTTGGTAACCTAATTACAGGATTCTTGATTTATTGGATCGCATCACCAATGAAGTTTGTCAATGAAGGCATGGTTAGTTTTCTCGAAGGTTTCCAGGACTCGAGCCCTATTGTTTTGGGAATTATTATGGGATGCATGTGTGCTTTTGACATGGGTGGTCCCGTCAACAAGGCTGCATCGTTGGTGGCCTTAGCTTTGTTAGCAAAAGGCAATTACTTCTTTATTGCAGGTTTTTCGGCAGCATGTATTGCGCCACCGTTAATTACTGGGATTGCTACCACGGTATTCCACAAGTATTATACTGTTGGTGAACGAAATGCAGGTTTGGTTAATTACCTGCTTGGCTCGACTCATATTACCGAGGGGGCTATTCCATTTGTTGTTGAAGATCCATTACGAAATATGCCAATTATGATGCTGGGGTCTTCGATTGCAGCTTCAATGACCTATCTTTTTAGGGTGCAAGTACCCGCACCTGCCGGGGCCTTCCTAGTACTTCCAATTGTGGTCCACCCGTTCTTGTGGTTGTTGGCAATTTTTACGGGTGCGATTATTGGTGGATTGCTGTTGGGTTACGCTCGAAAAAGAAAGGTGTTAGCGGGTAAGAAAGAAATACCTGGACTATCGGTTGCAAAATAATGATTCCACAGGAGATGATAAAGTGACCGAAGAATATTTTCCGATGGACCTAGAGGATGTTTATTTTACTGAAGTTTCAAACCAGATAGAACTTTTCAGATACTTGGCAGAAGTTGGTCGGAAAAAGTTATACTTGGAAGATGCAGAAGACGTTGTCGAGGCATTTATCCGACGTGAGCGGGAGGCCTCTACTGGAATGTTTGATGGCATCGCTATTCCGCATGCAATCTCGGATCACATTTCTACAGCTAGGATTATGGTAGCCAAAAACACGAAGCAAATTCCTTGGGAAACCTTTGACGGACAGGACGTTTCATTCGCGATTGCGTTTCTAATTCCAGCTAAAGGCGAGCAAGAACATTTAAAGTTGTTGTCTGAAGTTGCACAGAAGCTCGTTGATGATGATAACAGAAAAACATTGCTAGGCCTTAATCGTGCTAATGATATTTATCAATGGTTAAAGGCGTAGATGATTATGTGCGCAAATTAATAGCATCATAAATATTGGCGACCATCCCAATGAAGGGAGGCCGCCAATATTTTTACTATACGAGCTGAAAGACTCCACGTTTATCTGTTGATTAATGGATTGTCTGCTGAGCTATGCTCTAGCACTATAAAATCTAGCAGTAGTTTTGATACTTAAACATTGCGCTTACTAGTGATACTCAATCCGAATACCGCCAGCAATGTAGTTAAAGCACCCAGAATTGTGACCAATACGCCTGGTTCGTCACTGTCACCAGTCTGCGGGTATTCCCGGGTGTCCTTATGCTGAGCGTTACCCATGTTGGTATTAGTCGAACTAGATGCATCGGCTTTAGCAGTTTCCTGTTGCGTTAACCTTGCTACGGTCGGCATGGTGACCACATCTCCTGACCCAAGCGTGACGTTCTCACCTTCAGTTAGCAGCGTCTGCTCACCAGTATCCTTCGCGGTGGCCGCCGGCGCTACAGTCTGCTTGGTATTATCATAGTACTCACTCGCTTCAACCGACACGCCATCACCCATGCTAGTCTTCGTGATGGCCGGATTCCACGCAACTTTGTCTAGGTCCGCCGCGGTAATTGACGTGGCGTCGACCCTGAACTTGAAGGCTGCAAAGTCGTCAAAGCTGATGCTGTCGTCGACACTCCAGGCCTTCTGGGCGAAGGCGCGGAATGGTGCGGCAAAGTCGCGCGCGACCTCGTCCTCTGTTTGGGCGTCGTAGTTATCACTCCAGATGGAAATGGCCGAACCCAGAAATTGGTCGGTGAGCTTGGTGTGGTCGATGGTCTGGGTAAACGACTTGCCATCAATCTTACCGTCACCCTGGACGCCGGCAAAGACACCGTTGTCCCAGCCGTTGTAAATCTTGTCCGCTTTGGGGTACGTGTAACCGGCGTTCTCACCCAGAACGTAGTAGAGGTAGCCGTCGTCGTAGTTGACGATCTTGTGGCCCTCATCAATGATTGTTTGCAGCGTTGGCATCGGGGTACGGCAGTGGGTCCAGTACTTCACAGCCATGTCTTTGTTGAGGCCCACCAGGGACGAATCGTCAGACCGGTAAATGCGGTCGTGGAAAATCATTGTCGCGTACCCTTTGCTTTGCACGTACTCGTCCATCGTGTTGAGGAAATCGTAGAATGCCTCGACACCATTGGCCTGGTCTCCGTACTTGGCGACCGCGGAGTTATACAGCTTAGGGAACGAGCGTTTCATGGTCGCGGTTGAGAAGTCGTTTTGCAGGAATTCATCGCCGCCAATGTTGAAGTAGGGGCTCGAGTCACCAAAAACGGCTGCGAATTCGTCGATGAGGGACTTCATGAAATCGACGGCATCCGGATTGGTGACGTCCAGGTAATTGGCAAAGGCGGGGATGGAACTCTTGTCCACCAGCTTAAATTCCGGGTGGGACTTGAGCACCTGCCCCAGATGTCCCGGCATGTCGAGCTCGGGCGTCACGGTGATGAAGTTCAACTTTGCGTACGCGACGATTTCTTTGACCTCATCCTGGGTGAGGTATTCGGGTGACATGATCTCGGGGTGTACTTTTGATTCCAGCATGAACCCTTTGATGTCGGAAAAATGCATGGTCAAGTCGTTGGCCTTGGACGCGGCCATCTCATCAATGAGGTCCAAGAACCACTGCTTGGAGTAGTACTTGCGGCCGCAATCCACGGAGACCTCACGCAACCCGACCTCGGGTGCGTCGGTAATGATGCCTTCCGGGAGTGCCTGTCCCGACTGCACCATCTGGGATAGTGTCGTGAGGGCGTAAAAGGCACCCTGCGCCGTGCGGGCGTTGATGGCCATGCTGTCGGTGGCGATTTTGATGGTATAGCCTTCGTCGTTTTGAACGTTCTGATCCGCCGCGTTTAGTTGGATGATGCCGTCCAGGCCAGTGGCAGCGGTGGTGAGCACTTGGAGCTCGTTGCCCGTGGCGGCTTTGTACGTGGCCGCAAACTTGTTGACCTGATAGCCCAGCGGGGAGTCCTCGGCGAGCCCGGCGGCAGCGATGTAGTGGTAATTGTGCCAGTTGATGGCCTGGTTGCTGGTGGCCTCGTAATCCTTGACGTTGGTCACCGCGACTTGATGGGTGTCGCCAAAGTCGTCGCCGGGCTGGACGTCGGGGACTGTGGTTGGTGTCGTCGCGGTGGCTACGGATGCGGTGGGCGTGCTTGTGGATACGATTTTGTCAGCGGGTGCGGGATCCGTGGCGGGCGTCGTTGCTACGTTTGTCGCCGCCTCCTCGTTGGTGGCCGGCTGCTCCGTTTGGTCGGCCGCCGTTACGGTTGTGTCCTGGACCGAGTCAGCGCTTGGTGACGGGTTAGCTGTCCCGTTTGGTGTGGCTGGGGCAACTTTGCCTGTGTCCGGTGCGGTGGTGGATATGTTTGATGGATCATCCGACGATTGTGTTTGCGTCGCCGTTTGCGGGGATGTAGTGGCTGCCGCGTGTGCTGTGTGGTTGGTGGACAGTCCCAGAGATACCCCAGTTAATATTACGGTGCTGAATAGTAGATCGCGCCATTTGCCCTCAATCATGTTAAAACCTAACCTTTCGTTTTGTGTGCAGTAGCATACCTAAAAGTGACGTCAATATGATGTAACGGTAGGTCGGACGAGTTGCTGCAGTTCCTGTGCAAAACTGGGTGGGCCAAAGTGGATTTAAGTGATTGCTAGTGTAACTGGATGATGCCTAACTGTTATTTAACTAGATGTGTGGGCGGTCCTCCTTTCACGAATTGGTCTACACCAGTCGAGTGGATTATAGCAGGATATGGGGATGATGTAAACGCTTTCTGATATGTGCCGATTGATTTTTTTGAAAGATTGAATTGCGATTAAATGTGTTATTAATCTTTATAATTGGAAGTTATAAAACGCGGCTTTTCCACTTTGTTTGTGGCTGGTTTTCTGGAGCTTGCCAGTGATTGCCCTCTATATACAAGCGCTGGTCTGGAGAGTATTCTTTTGGTGACAGGATTTTATGGGGACGGTTTAGATCGCTACTTTGCCTTTGCATTTTGTATTTATATTAAGGAAGGTCGGTTATTTATGACTACAGTATTAACGTACGGGACATTTGATTTACTCCACTGGGGACACATCCACTTGCTTGAGCGCGCCGCCGAGCTGGGTGATCGGCTGATTGTTGGGCTCTTGACTGACGAGTTTAACGCGCAGAAGCACAAAGAAGCCTACAATTCGTACGAACATAGAAAGTACATTCTGGAGGCCGTTCGTTATGTGGACGAGGTCATTCTGGAGCGTAGTTGGGAACAGAAGATTGGGGATGTGCAGGCGAATAACATCGACATCTTTGTCATGGGGTCCGACTGGGAGGGGCAGTTCGACTTTTTGCGTGAGTACTGCAAAGTGGTGTATTTACCGCGGACGAATGGGGTTTCTACTTCGGAGATTAAGAGCGATTTGAAGGGGTGAAGGCTGGACATTAGTTGATTTTTGGGAAGAATAAACTGCAATTTAGATTGGCTTTGCCCGAATCTGAACCGATGTGCTGTAGCGAAATCTCTTGTATAGGCTGTTAAAAGTACGGAGAGCCGCGGAGATTTATGGACCGTATTTATACACGATATTCTATCCAAATGTAAGGTATAATTTGGGCAGGTTAGAGTAAAGTCATGAAAATTGGGTAATGCTACAACTGCCGATGTTGATCTGACGGGATTTGTTTACTGTGCTCTCCGCGCATGCGGAGGTGATCCTGGACTTGAGGTCCTTGTACACGGTCGTTGGATGCTGTTCTCCACCAACGCGGATGTAATTGGAAGTTTATTAAATACCGAACCCACCTGTTCTATCGTTTTGCTTAACCATGAGCGTTCTTTTTATCCATTAGCAGACTCTTCCTTGCGCATCATCGGGCACGCCATCAATATTCCCCATCAGGCTCTCCGCAAAGGAGGGTCTTTTTTTTCGCTCCTAGGAAGCTCGTTGCCATTCTTTTCCGCCTACCGGAAAAATCTCGTTCTTTGTAAGCGAATACATACGGGGCATAATATAGTTGTCCGCTAGGGATGGATAGGCCTATCTAATGTGTGAGGGAGGAGATTTTGTGAACAAGAATATTCAGCAAATGCTTAATATACTCCTGCAACAAGACAATTACCTAACGGCGTCACAGCTAGCTAGCATGCTTAACGTTACCGAGCGAAGTGTTCGTAACTATGTCCGTACGCTTAACCAAACGGGAACCCAGGAACCATTGATAGTATCTTCGCCTGAGGGATACAAACTTCAGCGTGAGATTTACAACCAGAGCGTCAAATCACGGCTGTTCGATCAAGGTGACCTGGAGCAGTTATACAAAATTGCTTTGATATTGATACAGCAGAGAGATTACATGACCTTTGATGAATTGGCGACACGTCTCAATTACTCGGTCGAAAGCATCCGTAGTCGTGTGCAACTTCTGTTTGCCCGTATTGACGAGATGGATATTCAGGTACAGCTAGATTCCCAAATATTTGTGGGCATCCGGATTGTCGGTAATGAGGCACAAAAACGACTGTTGCTAGAACAATTCTTACCAATTAGCAGCATCACCAAGGATAACCCGTCGCAATCAATTACCGGTGTGCTGGGGATTGTTGCTACTAACGAGCGGGTCAGTACGATTTTGACAGTGATGGACAAAACCTTTGCTGAACAAAGCGTGTCAATGGACTTCGTGGTCTACGCAAAGATTGCCTGCCATTTAGTAATCTGTCAGTGGCGCTGTGAGCAAGGATGGTGTTTGGATAACACCACAGAAGATAATGGTAGCCGTGATTACCCCGAGAATACGCTTGCGCAAGAACTGTTGTCTGGACTACTACCGAACGATGTGTTAAAGGGTGAAATTAGTAGTCTTGCCAATTACCTAATCGCGTTACCCATTAGTATCCGTTCAACGGTCACCCCAAAAATGGATGCGAATCAGCGGTCGGCGATTGATTCCGTGCTTAAAATGGCTGAGCGTAATTACTCAGTGCCACTGTATAGTGACGAACACTACCGTGCACAGATTACCAACCACATCACTCGATTGATCAATCCCTTGACTGAACGGATTCCTATCTTTAATCCGTATACCCACGAAACTAAGCGCGAATATCTCTTTGCATATTCAATTGCTTGCTACCTCTATGACAACCTGGAGGGGCAGTTCAATGTTGTCATTCCCGATTCAGAGATTGCGTACCTCGCAATCCATATTCAGCTCGTGCTTAACGAGGAGACCAAGACGACGATATCAGCGTGCTTAGTATTTAATGGCAAAGCTGCGGAGGCAGAGTTGTTCCGTTATAAGTTACAAAATTATTTTCCGGAAATTAGAATTAATCAGGTTGAATCTAACGTTAAGCGAATAGCGCTTGAACAATATCAATTAGTGATGGTTTGCGGAGTGGATGGCGGAGATTTGCCTGAATGGAAGACAGTCGCGGTTGATCGTGGTCTGACTCCCACTGATGTAAATCGTATCCAAGTATTTGTCGATACGTTTGGGACACACTCGTTAATCGAGTCGCTGGATTTTTACCACATTAACCAAGCTACAAGTACCGATGTTATTCGTGAGTTAGTAGTCAAAGCGGGGTATGGGAACCTGTTGCCGTATTTGCTCAAGCGCGAAGCTATGTCATCGACAGATATTGGTAATTTGGTTGCGTTGCCTCACCCATTCTTGAAGGGTTCCGAGGGGACTGCGAAGGTGATTGTCGGCATTAACGACAAGCCAATTCGCTGGGGGCACCAAACCGTACAACTAGTCATTATTTATATCCCGGCAGCGGATCTTAAAACTAACAAAACTTTTTTTGACGAAGTTTATGCCCGAACCAGTAGTCCTGAGTTGGTGCACCGATTGATCCACGCCCAGGACAAGACGTCATTTATACAGATATGGAATAAGAGAGGAAGAATTTAAAATGCTATATAACATGGTTGATTTGTTGAACGTTGCCTACAAGAACCACTTTGCTGTTGGTTCCTACAACGTTGCTAACAGTGAATTTGTGGAGGCTATTATTGCTGCAGCAGAGGCCAAGAACTCGCCTGCTATCATTCAGATTCACCCTAACGAAATTGGGTTGGTTGGTGAAAACTTTGTTGCGTACGTTCGGCAGGCAGTTGCGCTTGCTAAAGTACCAATGGCCATCCACGTGGATCACGGCGCAACTTTGCAGGACTGCATGATTGGGATTCATAACGGCTATAACTCCGCCATGATTGACGCCTCCGCTTTGCCTTGGGACGAAAACGTTGCTGTGACCAAAAAAGTGGTTGAGGCCGCGCATGGAGCTGGCGTTGCGGTTGAAGCTGAGTTGGGCACGATTGGCTCCAACGAATTGAGCACTGAGGGCACTGGCGTCAACAAAATTTTGTACACGAAACCCGAAGACGCTAAAAAGTTTGTTGAACTAACTGGTGTGGATTCGCTAGCAGTGGCAATTGGGACGCGGCACGGTCACTACTCTCACGTTGATAAGCCCGAGCTGCGGATTGATTTACTCGAGCAGATTCACGAAGCTGTAGACATTCCTCTGGTTTTGCACGGTGGTTCTGATAATAAAGACGAGGAGATTAGGAAGACATATCAGCATGGCGTTGCCAAAATCAATCTTTCAACAGACATGAAGACGGCCTTCTTCAAGCAGTTACGCCAGAACTTGATTGATAACCCGGATGCATACGAGCCTGACCAAATGATGCCATCCGCACGGGCAGCGGCCCAGGTTGTGGTTGAGGGCAAGATGGACTTGTTCAACTCGACGGATAAGGCCGAGCTGTACTAAGTAGATGTAGATCACTTGGGAGGTGAATCGACATGCGAATTGATGAGTTAATTGATGTGCGTAACATCGACACTGATATTACCCCGATGAGCAAAGAGGACGCGATAGCACGGATGGTTGCGTTGCTGGCCCAAAACGGCTTTGTCAGTGATGCGGACGTGTATGAAAAGGCAATTTATCATCGTGAATCGGAGATTTCAACGGCTGTGGGGTATGGGGTTGCAATTCCCCACGCGAAAACAGCGGCCGTTAAAAAGGCCACCATTGCAATTTTGCGTAACCTGGGTGGAATCCAGTGGGGCGACGAGCGCGTTAATCTCGTGTTTATGATTGCTGCGAGCGATGCTGACTCCGACGAGCATTTACGCATGCTGTCGAAGATTTCGACATTCTTGATGGACGAGGTGTTTAGGGCAAAGCTGTTAACTGCCCCGGATGCTAAGACGATTTATGATGAATTATTGAAGGAGGACGCGGCTAAGGATCAGGCCGGTGATAGTACCAAAGCTCAAAGTGAGAACGGCAAATACCTTGTGGGCATTAGTGCCTGTATGACTGGGATTGCTCACACTTACATGGCCGCTGAGGCGTTAACGAACGAAGCCAAGAGTCGGGGGATGCGGGTCAAGATTCAGACTAATGGGTCAACCGGCGTAGAAAATCGACTCACGCCAACAGATATTGAGCAAGCAGACGCAATTATTGTTGCGCATGACGTGAAGGTGGACACATCGGTATTTGGCGATAGGCCGTACTTGGACGTTGCAGTAAAAAAGGCGATTGACCAGCCGGCGCCTTTACTTGACCGGGCTTTGGCTCAGGGTAGTACGGTAACTGGATTAGGTGACGGTGCCCATAAAGCACATAAAAATAATTTGGAAACGGCGATGGGTAAAAGCAACGTAGAAGACGAAGAACTATCTCCAGCGGGAAAGTTTGGTCGGGCGTTCTACACCCACATTATGAGCGGTGTTTCGTACATGATTCCGTTCGTTGTGGTCGGCGGGATTTTTATCGCCATTTCGTTTATGTTTGGAATCTACGCTTCCGATCCGAAGAACGACCAGTACAACATTATTGCAGCCTTCTTCAATGAAATTGGTGGCAACGCAGCGTTCAAACTGTACGTGCCAGTACTAGCCGGATTTATCTCATGGAGTATTGCCGACAAAGCTGGGTTGGCACCAGGTATGATTGGCGGGATGATGGCCGTTAATGGCGGCTCAGGATTTTTGGGCGGCATGGTCGCTGGGTTTCTTGCGGGTTACGTAACGCGAGTCATTGTCCGCGCAACGCGTAAGGTACCACACTCATATCAAGGATTGATTTCGGTATTGGTGGTTCCGTTACTAGCGACTTTGGTAGTGGGTTTCGTCATGTTCTTCTTGCTCAATACGCCGATGTCTAAGCTGATAGATTTCCTGACCAATTGGCTGAAATCAATGAACGGCGCGAACGCCGCGTTGATGGGTGCAATTTTGGCGGGGATGATGGCGTCCGACATGGGTGGTCCAATCAACAAGACGGCCTCCGCGTTTGGACTGGCAATGTTTGCCTCCAAGATTTACGGACCGTCCGCCGCGCTAATGGTCGGTGGTATGGTTCCACCGCTGGGTGTGGCGTTGGCAACGTTACTGTTCAAGAAGAAGTTTACTAACCAGGAACGTGAAGCCGGTAAGGCCAACTGGGTATTGGGTGCAAGCTTTATTACTGAAGGCGCAATTCCGTTTGCGGCAGGAGACCCACTGAGGGTCATTCCGGCCAACATTATCGGTGGTGCTATTGGCGGTGCACTATGTATGGCAGCGGGCATCACTTTGCAGGCTCCTCATGGCGGTATCTTCGTCATCCCAATCGCCTGCAGCAACCCAATTTTGTACACTGGTTGTATCCTGTTGGGCACGGTGATTACCGCGATGATACTTGGATTTACTAAACGTACACTCACACCGGAAGAGATGAACCGGCGAATGAGTGGCGGGATTATCTAGGATAGCTAGGGAGACGCTCGTAAGAGGGCGTCTTTTTTGATGAAGTCGTTATCCGGGAGACGACGTAGGAGAAAAAGGGGTTGATAGGCAACCGGCCTATCAACCCCCCCAAAAAAATCGAATCCTTTTTTGGCATCGAGAACTCTATGGTAATTTTCAACACAGTTAGCCATCGAATAACTACAATAATCTTCGAAATAGTAATATTTGTTGAATACTATCAATGCTTATTAGCGTTATCATTCTTCAACCCCAAAACAATCTCAGTAATAGCATTGAACACATCCCGATTATTAACGATGGCAACAGCCAGCTGTTCACGTGCTCTCGTCATGTTAACGTAACTTTCGTGATCAGTAAAATAATACTCCGTACTATTCTTGATGATTTTTCCGTCCTTTGAATACTTGACGGAGCCGTCTAAATATGTCACGACGTTGTCTGCTTCATCACCAATAATTTCGTGCGTATTCTTGCTAACATCGCTAAGTTTTACGAATTGGTCAGCACTAGAAGTTCCGTGACTATCTGGTGTTAGTGTCAAGAAAATGTATCCACTATCAATCAATTTTCTAATCCACGGAATGGCACTATCCGCATCGGCGAAGTATTTAATTTGAACCACCTCTCGTATCTTTTTGCTGGTTACGTCAGCCTTTGGTCTTTCATTCAAGTCAAAAACGTTTCTGACAAAACCGGTAATATACTTATTAGCACGGAATGAATTTTCAAGCGAATATAACTCACCTAAATTGTCGGACACATAGCCATTTGCCAGCGATTCAACGATGCCGCCACTATCCTTCCTGCCCAAACGTTGCTCTACATCAAAAAATATTCCAATGGTTTTACGCCCAGCATTGTTGTGAGCCCATTGATTAATGAATATTCTGAGTATTCCGTTTATTCGCTGAGCCTCATCAACTAGAACGACGTCGTAATCATCCAAATTAGTGGAGGTAGCATCTTTTCCTGAAACAAAGTCTGTTTCAGGGAAGTGCTCCTTAAGCTTGCTATGAATTTCTCTGGTGTAACCTGGAAAAATAAAGAGAATTTTTCTTCTCTGATAAAACCGTCGAATGAAATCAAACGCAATCAGTGTTTTTCCGGTGCCAGCTTGACCTTTAACCGATACAATTCCCGGCGAAGCCAGACGATCTGAAATTATTTGCTGCTTATTTGATAACCAGTACTCTCCCGCAACAAATTCGTCTATTTGCTTTGTGGGAGAAATTAGATAATCCTTTGGTGTCAAAAGCTCTACTTGGTTAACAATTGGCTTGGATAGTTTTTCTTTTTGATCTTCGTATTTTAGAAGCAATTTAGCGAAATCGTCGATGGAAAATGGAGATAGGTGGCCGTTTATTTCGCGAAGAACCTTATTTTTGTCTGCACAATATACTAAATTAATAACATTGGAAGAACACAATCTGAGTAATCTTTTTTGCTTTTCAAATTTCATTAAGATCCTATCAGCCTTTTTAATTCCGTCTTCGTCCTTAAGATCGATATTTATTATTGTTTCACGCCCAAAATACAATATGTCAAAGTCTGGAACAACCTTTAAGTCGGTATCTAGGTAAAAATCAAATATATCGCGTTCGGGTGGTAGTAGCTTAATAATTTCTTTGCCCAACAGGACAAAATCATGCTGTTCCCTAGGTTTACTCTGCATTGTATGGTACTTTAGTGCATTGCTTATGACGTTATCGTTAAAGCTGGAAACAAACTCTCGTAATGAAAAACCTGTACTCATTATTTTATCCTCACGTATACGATACGGGGTTTATCTGTAATTCCTTTAGATATTAAGGAAAAGACTTTTCCGTAATCTGCAATTTTTATACATATAATCTAATTTATGCACATGCAGTTATTGCTAAGTAAATTTTGTAATTTTTCCATAATGATTCACTTTTTTAAGAAGTAGACCATTAGTCCCAAAATGAGAATAAGTGTTAATGTGACTTCCCAATAGACAACGGCGAGCCCAACAAGCAGAAAAACGAGCACCATTCCCCATCCCCAAACGTGGGTTGAACTACTACTTGCCGAAGTAATCGACCGGTGTGGACTGTTTTTGCTAAAAAGCTTTCGAGGATCAACTGTTGTTCGACTGTATATCTGATTATATATTTTCCGTTTTGGATGAAGCCAGCCCATACCGCGTTTGCCATAACCAGGAATGATGGCGCGCTTAAAGCTTCGTGTCGCTCGTCCTTTGGTCATCGCGGAAAAGGATCCTTTGAAACTGCGACGACGAATGCCCACTTTAACCATAATGATCCTCCTTAATCAGCATAGACCCATATGTAATAAAAGAAGATTTCAGCAAATTCAGCATTGTATTCAACAACTGCTTAGTTTTTGAAACCTTCTTTTTTTGATTATTTAGTTAATTAGCGGAGTGACTTACGGTAACCAGCATTAATAGCATCTTGTTCACTATTAAAGTAAACGGCGTTAGCGCCACTAATGTGGTAAGTCGCTTGGCCAGGGACGTGATAAATATGTGACCTAGCATCACCAATTATTTGTTGGCCCGTTGCGACTGTGCCGTTATTGTTGTTGGCAGCTGCGGACGCAGCCGCATCGGAAGATGCAGCCTGGCGTGAGGTGCTTTCGGCATAGGCACGTGCAGCAGACGAACTTGCTGCGGCAGACGATTCCGAGGCGGCTACTGCTCGGCTTGATGACTCAGCTGCGGCACGGCTGGAAGAAGCCGCAATGCTTGATGATTCTGCTGCTTTTCTAGATGATTCCGAAGCTGATTTCTTCGATGCCTTTTTGGCAGCTAATCGTCGTGAGGAACGTTTAGCCGCGCTGATGGATTCGGACTTCTTTTTGGCGGCTTTTTTCTTTGATGCTGCTATTGCCGATTTACTCTTTTTTGTAGTCTGTGTAGTTTGCTGTGCGTTTGTTGGATCCTTTTCTCCGGCGATTCCAACAGCAATGAAAAGCGCAAACGATACTGCGAGCATAATAAATGCGTATTTCTTAGGACGTTTATACCTAAAAACGCGGTAGAACATAGCTAGCATAGTGACAAATGCCGCTAGCCAAAGAATCACTAAAAATGTGGACATAAAGATACTCTCCCTAAATTATTTTTACTAATAGTGACCGTAGTTGTATAAGTAACAAAGGCCGGTTCCCCCCAGATAGGACTATTAATAAACACATAAGGACAGTTTACTATTTAATTAGTTAAATATCAGTATAAATATTAACATTTGGATAAAGTGTCTAATTAATTCGTGTACACAAACTGGTTTTACGAATCACCCAACAAATTTCACTTGGAATAATAGTGAAATCAGACACGCTTCTTAGGGGTAGTCCCCTCCACCGCCCTCACCCCATCCCCCACAACCACCTCATAATCCACGGCCCCAACACCCAGAATCCGCCGATCCCAGTCCGCAGCGATGCCGAGGCACAGCATATGGCGTGCCGCAATACTTTCACTCTGGTCGTCACCGCCGTCAATCCTCATCACCAGCCGCTCCAGGTGCACCGCGAGTCGTCCCACAAAGTCGACTGCCCGCTGATCCGCAAGCTGTCGGAAGATAGCCTGCTTGGCGTCCAGTTCGTACCCGACGAGGTCGAATATATCCTCCCAACGCAGGTAGTCGAAGTTTTGGTCGATTGCCGCACTCAGCACGTCCTCCACGACCCACTCCGCGACGGCGTACTTGTCTTCAAAGTACTCGTAGAATGTCTGCCGCCGCATTTTCGCCATCCGCATAATGGAGCTGACTGCCGTTCGGTCAAAGCCGTCGCGCACTAGTACCTTGGTGAACGAGACGGCAATTTTTTTGCGCGTAATGTAAGTCATTGCGGCCTCCTATTGCTGCAGCCAGCTCGGCGTTTGCACCGGCGCCTGCAGGAGTGGTAGCCATGCCGCATTCGCGAGACGGAGCAGGGACAGCGACAGCCCGTGCATCCCGTTGGCACTCAAAAAATTGCCGGCTTTGACAAAGTCGACCTGTACGTCTCCCAGCGTCAGCAGTTGTCGGACGTCGTTTGCGAAGACCAGGGTCTCCATCGTGGTTGTGCCCCCCAAAGAGTTCACCAGGACGGCAAAGTGGTCGCCGGCCTGCCAGTGAAAATTAATCTGCAGTTTGTCTACCAACTCGTTGGCCAGCAGTTCCGATGAACGAAACGTCTCCTCATGGTATCCGGGTTCGCCGTGGATTCCTACACCGTACGAAATGGTGTCCTCTGGGAGGGTAAACGACGGATTTTCATGGCCGGGGATGTAAGCACCGCTGGATGAGAATCCAATCGTTTTCAACTCCGGTAGTAGCTGGTCCGCCAGGGTTTGCAATTCGGTCACGGACGCGCCCTGGGCCGCGGCTGCGCCGACCACTTTGTGCACCAAAATGGTGCCGGCGACTCCCCGCCGTCGTTGCTGGTGGTCCGCCCCGGTGACCGATACGTCATCACGGACGATTGCCGTTCCGATATTCCACCCGTCTTGGCGTAGTTCCTCGGCTGCCGCCGTGAACTCCTTCACGTCCTGGACGAAATTCTTTACGATAAGGAACGCCCGCCGCTGATGGGTGGCCGCGCGGATAACCTGGACGATTTCCGTCGCAGTCGGGGGCATGAAGAAGTCGCCCATGATGGCACCCGTCAGCATACCTTTGCCCACGTATCCCCAGTGCGCTGGGTCGTGGCCACTACCGCCGCCGCTGAAAATTGGCACCGTCGTATCGGCAAAGGTGTTGTCGATAAAGCCATGCGTACCGGGCACAGCCGTCAGCGTGGGGTAGGCCCATGTGATGCCATCACGCATTTCCGTTAGCGCACGGATCGAATCGTTTAATATTTGCATACGCGTGTCCTCCGCCAATTAGATACTCAAATTATACAGCAAGCCGTACAGATGCCCGAAAGCGGACACATTTACAATCTTGTCCGTCGTTATGTATCCGCTTACAATATATAATATAGGACGTAGAGGTATAACAAGCAAAGGAGACGACATCGATGAAAAAGATTATTAACGATCCCGCCAACGTGGTGGATGAGATGCTGGATGGGCTGGTGCGCGGCTACCCGCAGTACGTTGAGCGCATCGAGGGCACTGGCGCCATCGTGCGGAGCGACAAGGTGTCCATGCAAGGTAAAGTCGGTTTAGTCAGTGGCGGCGGTAGCGGTCACGAGCCCGCACACCCTGGCTACGTGGGCAAGGGGATGCTGAGCGGTGCGGTGGCCGGCCAGGTGTTTACCTCGCCCACACCGGACCAGATTTACGCAGCCATTAAGGCCGTTAACACCGGTAACGGGGTATTCCTGATCGTGAAGAATTACTCCGGTGACGTAATGAACTTCGACATGGCCAAGGACATGGCGGAACTGGACGACATTCCGGTAAAGTCAATCGTGGTCGATGACGATATCGCCGTGAAGGACAGCCTGTACACGCAGGGACGCCGTGGTGTGGCTGGCACCGTCCTGATGCACAAAGTGCTGGGTGCTGCGGCCGACCAGGGGGCGAGCCTGGACGAGATTGAGGCGTTGGCCCAGAAAGTCTTGCCGAACATTAAGACCATCGCTGTTGCACTATCGGCCGCAACGGTGCCTGAAGTAGGCAAACCCGGCTTTGAACTGGCGGACGACGAGATCGAATACGGCGTTGGGATTCACAGTGAGCCTGGTTATCGGCGGGAAAAGTTGCAGTCGTCGCACGACTTGGTGACGGAGCTAGTCGGTAAGCTGGATGATGAGCAACACCTGTCGCCCGACAAACAGTACGGTGTGTTGGTCAACGGCATGGGTGCAACGCCGCTGATGGAGCAGTACATCTTTACTCACGACCTGTTGAATAACTTGGCTGACCGCAACATCAAGCCGGTGTTCACCAAAGTGGGCAACTACATGACGTCCATCGACATGGCGGGGATTTCCCTGACCATCTTTGAACTCGCTGACCCACAATGGCTTGATTATCTGAACTACCCCGTTGAAACGATTGCCTGGTAAAGGAGGCCCCAACATGACAGAACTAACGGTAAACGTAGCACAACAGTGGTTGGACGGCTTTGCGGCCGCCATCGCTGAGCACAAGGACTACCTGAGCGAGCTGGACACCCCCATCGGTGACGGGGACCACGGTAGCAACATGGCGCGGGGCCTCGCCGCGGTGCAGGAAGCCGTGGATGGCAAGGAGTTTGCCAACCTGAAGGACCTGTTCAAGTCCGTGGCAATGGCGCTGATTAGCAAAGTTGGTGGTGCATCCGGCCCCCTGTACGGCACGGCCTTCCTGGAGATGGCCAAGCTGGGTGACACGGATAGCGACCTGGGTGACTTACTCGCGGCGGCTTTGGCCGGCATCGAGAAGCGCGGCGGGGCTACGCCTGGCGACAAGACGATGGTCGACGTGTGGACGCCGGTTGTCCAGGCCGTCCAGGCTGGTGGCTTGAAGCAAAGTGACGTCGACGCCGCGGTCAACTCCACGGAAGCCATGGTGGCACGTAAAGGGCGGGCGTCATACCTGGGCGAACGGTCCGTGGGCCACCTGGATCCCGGTAGCATGTCGAGCGGCTACCTGTTCACAGCGTTGATTAACACGGGGGTGTTCGCATGAGTTATGGAATTGTTGTTGCCTCCCACGTGGAGGACATTGCCCGCGGGGTCGCGAACCTCGCGCAACAGGCCGCTAAGGACGTCCCCATCACCTTTGCCGGGGGAACGGACGATGGTGGTATCGGTAGCAGCATGACCAAAATTAGTGCGGCGATTGATGCCAACGGTGCCGACGAACTGCTCGCTTTTTACGACCTGGGTAGTGCCAAGATGAACCTCGACATGGCCGTGGAGTTGGCGGACAAGCCCGTGCACGTGTACGATGTGGCCCTAGTTGAGGGGGCATACAGCGCCGCAACGTTAGCTGGCGCAGGTTTGGACCTGGCTGGAATCGAGGCCCAATTAGCGCCGTTGAAGATTAAGTAGGGAGGTGTCGATAATGAGTGGATTTATGGGTGAGTTTCTGGGCACGCTGGTGCTGATTGTCTTTGGTGTCGGCAGTGGCGCGGCCACTAACCTGAAGGGTAATTACGCCCGCAACCAAAACTGGACCTTCATTGCGTTGGCGTGGGGTTTGGCCGTAACTTTTGGTGTGTACGTGGCCGGGCAGTTCGGTTCGCAGGGACACTTGAATCCGGCCGTGACCATCGGCTTTGCGGCCTTTGGCTTCTTCCCGTGGTCGCAGGTGGGTGGCTACCTGCTGGGACAGTTTCTGGGGGCGTTTCTCGGCGCCGTCATTGTGATGATTCAGTACTATCCACACTTCAAAGGTGCGCGTGGCGGTGCAGCCGATGGCAATTCCGTGGGCATCTTTGCGACCGGGCCCGCCATTAAGAACCCGATATTTAACTACCTGAGCGAAACCATCGCGACGTTCTTCTTCGTCTTTGTGTTGTTGAACCTGGGTAACTTTACTACCGGGTTGAAGCCGCTGATTGTTGGCCTACTGATTGTCGTCGTTGGCCAGACACTCGGTGGGACGACCGGATTTGCGATTAATCCAGCGCGTGACTTTGCCCCACGCCTGGCGTACGCAATTCTGCCGGTGCCGAATAAGGGTAGCGCCAACTGGAGCTACGCGTGGGTGCCGATTCTCGGACCGCTGAGTGGTGGGCTAATAGCCGCGGCGGTTGAGGCATTACTGAAATAATGATTTGATTAATGAGGCTGCGGATTCGCAGCCTTTTTGAGTGGATTGGCTGTTGTAGATTACTTAAAGTGTAATTATAGATGGTTCTAACGAATCTGGTGATAGTAAAAGCATAGCTGAATAGTTGATTGCATAGCTACTGGCTATAAAGTATAGCTGAAGTACTGATTGGGCAGTTGATAGGGGAATAATTATAGCCGAATCGGTGATTATATAGTTAAAGTCCCTATCTAATAGCCAGCATTTGAGGTACATAGCTGAGCAGCCAATTGTATAGCTGTTGGCGATAAAGTATAGCTGAAATGCTGATTTAATAGTTGGTAGCTATAAAGCATAGCAAGGTTAGTGATTGACACGTTATATACATGACACATAGCTGAGAGCCATAGCGTTGAGTATTTGGCGGCCAATGAGTCGATCGTTTAACATGACTGAATGGTTACGGGAAAAGGCACTGTACCGTGCACGCGAGCGTAAGGTGCGGATGAACATTATGGTGCCGGTATCACTACGAGACGAGGCCCGGAAGCAGGGTATCAACGGGAGCAAAGTGGCGACCGAAGCTCTAGCGCAGTTGCTGGGTCAGTCACTGATTAAATTTGTCTTCTTGGCGAACTTATTAGCTGGTAATCACAGCTAATAAGTCCGCTTTTTTGATGTGGTGTGTTGAACAGTACCGGGTTGTGGCCGGGCGCAACGCAAAAAGCGTGGACCGCTGCGGCCCACGCTTTGTTACGTCTGTATATTTATGCCCGTACAATATTTCTAGTCGCCTCAATAATCCGCGCGGCGACCTCCGGATTGTCCATGGTGTATAGGTGGATACCGTCCACACCGTGGGCCAGGAGGTCGACAATTTGGTCGATGGCGTAGGCGATACCCGCGTCCCGGAGCGCCTCCGGTTTATCGGCAAACCGGTTGATCAGGGCCTGTAACTTTTCTGGAATCGTCACGCCGGCCATCATGTGGGCCGCCTGCTTGGCCGTCATCAGGGGCATAATCCCGGCCTCAATGGGCACCGTAATCCCGGCAAAACGGCAGCGCTCCTGGAAGTGGTAAAACTCCTGGTTGTCGTAAAACAACTGTGTGATCAGTTCGCTGGTGCCCGCATCCACTTTGCGTTTCAGGTTCTGGATGTCCGCCAACGAATCGGCTGACTCCGGGTGCCCCTCGGGGTAGCAGGCCCCAATCACGTTGAAATCACCCCGCGTGTGGATGTAGCTCACCAGGTCGCTCGCGAACGGAAAGTCGTTGCTGGTACGGCCCGTCGCGGGGATATCCCCGCGCAGCGCCAGGATGTTCTGGATGCCCGCATTTTGTAAATCGTTCAACAAACCGTCCACGTCCCCACGACTGAGCTTAGCTGCGGGCAGGTGCACGACGGGCTCAATACCGTACTTATCGCGAATCAGCGTGGCGATGGCAATGGTGCTATCCTTCGCCGCCAGCCCCGCGTTGCGAAAGGTTACCGAGACAAAGTCAGGTTGGACGCGCTGCAATACCTCCAGGGTGTCACAGACTTTTTGCGTTGCGTTTGGCGCGGTGAGGTCTCGTGGTGGGAAGACTTCAAAGGAGAAGACGGGCTGATCACGGGTGAATAGTTGGCTAGTTTTCATGGCCTTCCAGTTCCTTTCGTACTTGCTTGGCGGCTTTGACCAAGTTAATCAGACTCGCCTTTGTTTCGGGTTCCTCGCGGGTCTTCAAACCACAGTCGGGGTTAATCCAAACGTGGCTGGCCGGAATCTTGGCCAGAATTCGGTGGATAACGTCCACAATTTCCTGCTCGGACGGGATGCGGGGTGAGTGAATGTCGTAAACGCCGGGACCAACGTGGGTTTCAAAGTGATGTTCCTTGAGTACGTCTAGCAGCGTCAGGTCGGCCCGGCTGGCTTCAAAGGAGATGACGTCCGCGTCCAGGTCGTCGATAGCCTGAATGATATCGCCGAATTCGCTGTAGCACATGTGCGTGTGGATTTGTGTGGTTGGTTGTACCTTGCTGGCGACAAGCCGGAATGCGGGTACGGCCCAATCGAGGTACCGGCTAAACCAGTCTTGTTTGCGTAGCGGCAGTTTTTCACGCAGTGCGGCCTCGTCAATCTGAATAATCTTGATGCCGTTCCGTTCAAGGTCGAGCACCTCGTCTTGCAGGGCGAGGGCAATCTGCTTGGTTGATATTTCCCGGGAAATATCCTCGCGTGGGAACGACCAGTTGAGGATGGTTACGGGACCCGTCAGCATTCCCTTCATGATGTGGTCCGTCTGACTTTGGGCAAAGACGGATTCCTTAACCGTAATCGGCTCGCGGCGAGACACGTCACCCCAGATAATGGGTGGCTTCACACCGCGTGTACCGTATGATTGTACCCAACCGTTCTCGGTGAAGCGGAACCCGTCCAGATGCTCACCAAAGTATTCAACCATGTCGTTCCGTTCAAATTCACCGTGGACCAACACATCCAGCCCGATATCTTCCTGGAACTTAATCCACCGCTTCGTTTCCTCGTTATTGAAGGCATCGTACTGCGCCCGGGTAATCTCCCCACGGCGGAGCTGGGCGCGATTCTTACGCACAGCCGGCGACTGGGGGAAGCTACCGATGGTGGTGGTGGGCAGTTCAGGGAGGTTAAATTCGGCCTTCTGAATCGCCAACCGCTCCTTGCGTGCAGGTAGGCGCGTGTAGTCAGCGTCGGTCAAAGCGGCAATCTTGGCGTTGAGGCTGGCGTTTTCTTCGTAACGTGGTTGTGTGAAGAGGTCGGCGTTGCGCTGGAGCAGGTCGCCTTGCTCACCGTTACTACGAATCGTATCCAGTTCGTGTAGCTCGGTGAGTTTCTCGGCTGCGAAGGCGAGGTATTACTTTTCCTGTTCCGGTAACTTGGTCTCATTAGCCAGCGTGTACGGCACGTGTAGTAGCGAACAGGATGTGGTCAGCACTACCGGAGCCGTCGTGTTGCTTGTGGCTTGGCCCAATACCTTGAGCGTATCGGTGTAGTTTGCCTTCCAAATATTTTTACCGTTGATGACCCCGGCGAATAGCGTCTTGTCATCCGGGAAGGGGTGCTCGCGGAGCACGTCCAGGTTGGTCGCACCTTCAACCAAATCAAGTCCGATGCCGTCAAAGTCGAGGGCGTACAGCGTGGTGGCAGAGTCCCGGACATCACCAAAGTAGGTTTGCAACAAGACTTTTAGGTTGCCTTTGCCTGCGAGAATCCCCTGGTACAGGTCGGTAAAGATGGCCCGGTCGGCGTCCGTTTGGTCGTAAACGAGTGCGGGCTCGTCGATTTGCACCCACTGTGCGCCCAGATCGTTCAGCCGTCCCAGAATTTCGCGGTACGCGTTGGTGAGGCTAGTAACAAAGTCGGCTGGCCGCCGTCCGTCCACGAAGCGCGCGAGGCGGAGCAGTGTGTATGGGCCAACCAGCGTCGGACGGGTAGTGATACCGAGCGCCTGTGCTTCTTTGAACTCATCGAAGAGCTTATTACCGACTAGCTGTACGTTAGTGTCCTGGTCGAACTCAGGCACCAAGTAGTGGTAGTTAGTATTGAACCACTTCTTCATGGGCAGGGCCTTCACGTCGCCAGCCGCCCCTTGGTAACCGCGGGCGAGAGCAAAATATTCGTCTAACGGACTTAGCCCCAGCTCCCGGTACCGCTGTGGGACAATGTTGAGCAGAAAGGCGGTGTCCAGGGTTGTGTCAAAGAAGGAGAAGTCGCCGCTAGGAATCTGATCGATGCCCGCATCCTGGATGGCCCGCCAGTTTTGTTGGCGTAGGGTGGCCGCGGTGGCGTTAAGCTCGTCGGCGGTGATTTGGTGCTTGAAGTACTTCTGCGTTGCAAACTTTAATTCGCGGTGCTCGCCGATGCGTGGGAAGCCGATAATTGTTGTGGTCATATTGATTCCTCCAAAGAATGTTAGTGTGAATGATGGGGACGATGGGTGCAAAAAAAGCCGCCCTGGACAGCACAAAGAATGTGCAATTCAAGGGCGACAACGCGCGGTACCACCTTGTTTCGTCAGCGCCTCGCAGCGTTGACCTCAACTGGTTGCGGACACTCTGTGCCGACAACCCGCCGCGATAATGGGCGGACCCAGGCTAACTTTGCTTGCGCTCAGCCAGCCAACTACGTGCATGGACCATCTTCGGACGCGCCACGTTACGACCTTTGCACCACCGGTCGTTCGCTGTGTACGCGGGTATGCGTCCTACTCATCCTGCCATCACTTTTTATGTTGGCCCTAGCTTAGAGCGTTGGCGGGCGGGTGTCAACTTGGCACCGGTGATATTGAAATCGTTTTCGTGGCTTTGTGCAGTGCTGAATGAGGAATAATTCTCCGCGGAAATGTTAGGCGATTGAGTACGTACCCGGACACTTGTTATGGAGAAAATGATGTGCATAAACGCCGTGAGAACAGCCTTTATCGGCCAATCATATTGGTGCTAATTGACGACTGGCAAGCGGCTTGCAGTCAGATAATTGGTTGAGTTGTGGGCTATTAATCAGTCTGTTGTATAGGCGTGGCCTATAGCCGGTGATAGAAAAGTAAAATGTCCTGCGAGGATAATTGAGGCCTGAAGTACAGGTAGGAAACACGGTTGTGGGTACGGCTGAGATTGCTAAAAACATTTGCAGTTAATGGTCGCTCAAATTAAACACATCTAGTTATTAAGGCCTAATCGTTGTGTGCGTATTCAGCCTCCAAGTAGAATAAAAACAAGGGCCGCCAGT